>JAYULP010000450.1:0-7574 GCA_043763445.1 Polaromonas sp. | reverse complement strand
TCATCAACACCCCCACCTCCAAAACGCTCGCGGACTTCAAACTCATCGCCTTCGACATGGACTCGACCCTCATTAACATTGAATGTGTTGATGAAATTGCTGCTGCGGCCGGCCGTAAGGCTGAAGTCGCCGCCATCACCGAGGCGGCCATGCGCGGTGAGCTTACTGACTACAAAGACAGCCTGCGCCGCCGGGTAGCGCTGCTCAAAGGGGTCAGTGTGGCCAGTATGAACGCGGTCTACCGTGAGCGGCTCAGGCTGAACCCGGGTGCGGCGGAGCTGGTCAATGCGTGCAAAAAAGCAGGCCTGAAAACGCTGCTGGTCAGCGGTGGTTTTACGTTTTTTACTGACCGTATTCAGGCGGAGCTGGGCATGGACTACGCCCGCTCCAATGTGTTGGGCGTGGCGGGCGGTTTGCTAACGGGCGAGCTGGTGCACCAGCAGTGGGGCGACATTTGCGATGGCGACGAAAAACGCACCATGGTGCTGCAAACCTGCGCGGCCCTTAGCATCACGCCTGCCGAAGTGATTGCCGTAGGTGACGGCGCGAACGACCTGCCGATGATGCGGCTGTGCAGTCAGGCGGGCGGCTTGTCGGTGGCCTACCACGCCAAGCCGGCCGTGCGCCAGCAGGCCATGGTGGCCATTAACGCGGGCGGGCTGGACCGATTGCTTGAGGCCTTTGCCCCGGCCGCCACAGCCGCTGCCAAGGGCTACTGACGCCATGCAGTTTTATCGGTTTTTTGAACGCCTGCTGCCCGCCTACCCGGACGCAGAGCCCGCGCTGCCGCCGCAGGGCTTTATGGCGTTTTTGTGGGCCTGCACTGCGGGCACACGCCGCTACATCGGCGTCATGGCGCTGCTGTCAGGGCTGCTGGCCGCGTTTGAGGCGTTGCTGTTTGCGTTTTTGGGCCGCATCATTGACTGGCTGGGCCAGCCTAGCCTGGCCGCCGCACCGGCACGGCTGTTTGTCGAGCATGGCACTGCCCTGCTGGTGCTGGGCGCGCTGGTAGTGGCCAGCATTGGCGTGGTGGCGCTGCAAACCATGGTCAAACACCAAACGCTGGCGGTCAATTTTCCGATGCGGCTGCGCTGGAACTTTCACCGGCTGATGCTGGGGCAAAGCATGGCGTTCTACCAAGACGAGTTTGCGGGCCGGCTCACCACTAAGGTGATGCAAACCGCGCTGGCTGTGCGCGACACGCTGTTTGTGCTGGCCGATGTGCTGGTGGCCGTGGCGGTGTATGTGGCCACCATGGTGGTGCTGGCCGGCGCTTTTGACCTGCGCTTGGTTGCACCGTTTGTGGTGTGGCTGCTGCTGTATTTGGCCTCGCTTTGTTACTTCGTGCCGCGCTTGGGCCACATTGGCAAACAGCAAGCTGATGCCCGCTCGATGATGACGGGCCGCATCACTGATGCGTACACCAATATCAACACGGTCAAGCTGTTCTCGCACACCCAGCGCGAAGCCGCGTTTGCCCGCTCAGCAATGAAGGAGTTCATGACCACCGGACACACGCAAATGCGGCTGGTGTCGTCGTTTGAAATGGTTAACCACACACTGAGCATGGGGCTGATTTTGGGCATGGCGGGCGTCTCGCTGTGGTTGTGGAGCGGCGCCCAGGTGGGTGCGGGCGCAGTGGCGGCAGCCACGGCTATGGCGCTGCGGCTGCAGGGCATGTCGCACTGGGTGATGTGGGAGACGACCAGCCTGTTTGAGAGCGTGGGCACGGTGCAAGACGGCATCAACACGCTGTCACGCCCCCGGGTGGTGGTGGATGCGCCCGGCGCGCAGCCGCTCAGTGTGACGCGCGGTGAGGTACGCTTTGAAAGCGCCACCTTTAGCTACGGCGAAGGCACCAATGCTGCAAACTCGGTGGGCAAGGGCAAGCCAGTCATCGACGGGCTAAACCTGACAGTGCGGCCGGGCGAAAAAATCGGTCTGATTGGCCGCTCGGGTGCGGGTAAGTCCACACTGGTTAACTTGCTGCTGCGCTTTCATGACCTGGACGCAGGCCGAGTGTTAATTGACGGCCAGGACATTGCACACATCACGCAGGACAGCCTGCGCAGCCATATTGGCATGGTGACGCAGGACACCTCGCTGCTGCACCGCTCGGTGCGCGAGAACATTACCTACAGCCGCCCAGCCGCGAGCGAGGCCGACCTGAAACTCGCCGCCGAGCGGGCCGCGGCCGACGGCTTCATCCGCCAGCTCACCGACATGCAGGGCCGCACCGGTTTTGACGCGCAGGTCGGCGAGCGCGGCGTCAAACTCTCGGGCGGGCAGCGTCAGCGCATCGCCATTGCCCGGGTAATGCTCAAAGACGCGCCGATTTTGCTGCTGGACGAAGCGACCAGCGCGCTGGACTCGGAGGTCGAGGTGGCTATTCAAACCAGCCTGAACACGCTGATGCATGGCAAAACCGTCATTGCAATTGCGCACCGGCTGTCAACCATTGCCGCCATGGACCGGCTGATTGTGCTGGACGAAGGCCGCATCGTGGAAGAAGGCGACCACCGCAGTTTGTTGGCGAGCGGTGGGCTTTATGCCCGGCTGTGGGCGCACCAAAGCGGCGGCTTTTTAGCTGAGCCCGACACAGTGGACTGAATGCGGTGGTGTCGGCAGGCCGCCGTGGGCAGTCGGGCTGTCGCTTTTAGCCCACCATCGGTTTTTTGGCAAAAAAAGCCTGTGGCCGTTGTATTTACTGCCTAAATTGCTATATAAATAATAGCGTTTGACACCGCCCTCACGCTGGGCGCGTCGGCACTGCGGCATGTCGTGCTGCATTGCAATGGCCGTGGCTGATGGCAAGGTTTTCAGCATGGCTGTTGCCGCCATCACACTGCGGCTCAATATGCTCGAGCGTGGCGTCTGGCAGCCGCACATGCGCGCCGCACACCCAACATGGCACTTGGCCGTGCAGTTGGCGGGCGATGGTTTTGTACATTTTGTCGCGGATGTAGCGCAGGCGGCTCATAGCAAAGAGGGGCTTGTCAGGTCAGCAGATGAAAAATTAGTATTTTGGCGTTTTTTTGGCGTTCTTTTGGCATTTTTTAGCCGCTATTTAGTCGCAAGCTTAAGGCGGCATTGGCAGTTTTGAAAACAGCTTTGCCAAGTGGCGCTTGATTGGTTATCGTGATGATTTTGTAATTTCAGGACCCACCATGCCCGCACGCCCCACCGCCCAAGACTTTGACCAGGAACTGCTGATTTTGTTTGACGCTTATGTCCACGGCACGATTGATCGGCGTGGTTTTTTGGAGCGAGCGCAAAGGTTTGCCACTGCTGCCATGAGCGCCGGTGCCCTGCTCACAGCGCTAAGCCCCAACTTTGCGCTGGGCCAGCAGGTGGCCAAGGATGACGAGCGCATCACCACCGCCCTGCTCAGCTACCCCTCGACCAGCGGCACCGGCACCGTCAACGGCTACTTGGCCAAGCCGGCCAACATCAGCGACAAACTACCCAGCGTATTGGTCATTCACGAGAACCGCGGCTTGAACCCCCATATTGAAGACATTACTCGCCGCCTTGCGCTGGCCGGCTACATGGCGTTTGCGCCCGACGCCTTGACGCCTTTGGGCGGCTACCCTGGCGACGAAGACAAGGCCCGCGAGCTGTTTGCCAAGCTGGACCAGAAAAAAGCCACAGAAGACTTTGTAGCCGGTGTAACTTTTTTAAGCGGCCAGCCTGAGGGCAATGGCAAAACCGGTGTGGTGGGTTTTTGCTACGGTGGCGGCATGGTGCACACACTGACCACCCGGCTGCCAGAGCTCCATGCGGGCGTGCCGTTTTACGGCAATTTGCCGGCTGCGGGTGACGCTGTCAAGGTCAAAACCCCGCTGCTAGCGCACTTTGCAGCACAGGACGAGCGCATCAATGCGGCCTGGCCAGCCTATGAAGCCGCCCTGAAAGCCGCCAATGTGCCCTACACCGCGCACCAGTACGCTGGCACACAGCACGGCTTTAACAACGACACCACGCCGCGCTACGACGCCCAAGCCGCCAAACTGGCATGGCGCCGCACGATGGCGTTTTTTGGGGAAACACTAAAAACCACTTGAGTGCAGAGCAAGCCAGCGGCCAGTGAACGCCCACGCGCAGCTGCCCGCAAAGCTGACAACCCAGCAGGCTAGCTGCTGGCCCGCACCGGCACCAGCAGCTAGCCTGCTGGGTGGCCCTGCCCGGCAACCCAACGCAGGCGACTGTTGGGCCATTCGGCCAGCTTGGCGCGGCCAGTATTTGCCGCAACGCATCCGCATGACCATACGAGGTTGCAGGTCTTCAGGCTTCGTGACCACTGAGTTGGCTTGTGCTGGTTTGTGCTGGTTTGTGCTGGTTTTTTACTTTTGCAGCTTTTTTGGCTTCAACTGCCGGATTTTTTGGCGGAATAACCCAGTTTTTGCAGTCTCGCTAGCAGCGTGTCGAGATGCTCGCCTTGAACCTGCACCACACCGTCTTTGACGGTGCCGCCAGCGCCGCAGGCTGAACGCAGTTGTTTGGCCAACTCGGCCAGAGCCTCAGCGTTGAGTGCCAAGCCCTTGACGAGCGTGACGGTTTTGCCGCCACGTCCTTTGGTCTCGCGTGACACGCGCACCAGGCCGTCGCCCTGGACGACTTTGGCGGCCCGGCAGGCGCAATCTGCCTTTGCCTGGCGGCAGGCGGGGCACATACGGCCAGCCTCGCTGGAGTACACCAAACCGCTGGAGGAGGTTTTAAGCGCCATTAATTGCTGATCACTGATTTGCTGTGGCAGGCGGCACGAATGATGCGCGCCGTTGGGTTAGGGTGAATGTCGCGCAAGGCAATGGGCCGGTATTGGCCCGCCGGGTAAACAGATGTTTGACTCACCTCGCCGCGCCAGGCGGGCTGCAGGTAGTAGGCAACTGACTGGTAGCGAGCGGTTTTTTGCACACAGTCAAACTCGACGGTTGCGACATAAGAGCGATGCGGCACACCATCCCAGCTGAGCCGGCTTAGCGAGCGGCTAACGCGGATCTGCATGGTGCGTGCTGTGCCGGCTTCTTTGATGGACTGCGCATTGGCCTGCACCACGTTTTGATGGCTGTCAAAAGGCTCGTCCATAAAACCGGTCAACGTCAGCCAGTCGTTGGCTGCGGGCGTTTGCGTTTGCGTTTGCGCTGGAGTAGCAGCGGCAGCGGCACTGATCAGCGCTGCCGCAACGCCGCAGAGCAACGCACAAAAAGCCAGAAAACGGGTAAGTTTGCAGTTCATGGGAGAAAACACTTGGCAGTGGGTTATGAGCGTCAAGGCGAGGTGGACATTTTCAAGGCCAGTCGATGCACAAGCCGCATCGACTGGCGAGCGCATCCGTTATTTTCAGGGATGATCGCGCATGACCGAACGATACACGCCCGACAAAAACGAAATTAACCTGCTGCCAGCATTTGACCGGCTGGACCTGCGGCACATTGAGCTAGTGAACACAGCGCGCACCGCGCAAGCGGCTTGGGCCGAGCTGCGCCATGCTACTGCGTTAGGTTTTGATACCGAATCCAAGCCGACGTTTGCCAAACACGAGGCCTCAGACGGCCCCCATATTGTGCAGTTGTCCAGCGCCACCACAGGCTGGATTTTTCAGCTGCAAGACGCCGAGTGTCGGGCTGTGGTGGCCGCGCTGCTGGAGTCACCGGGGATTTTGAAAGCCGGGTTCGGGCTCGGTGATGACAAACGCCGTATTCACAGCAAGCTGGGCATTGATTTTCAAAATGTGCTGGACCTCAACGCAAGCTTCAAAGCCCTCGGCTACCGAAAAGACATGGGCGTGCGCGGCGCAGTAGCGGTGCTGTTTCACCAGCGCTTTATTAAGTCCAAAAAAGCCAGTACCAGCAATTGGGCCAACCCCCAGCTCACTGAGGCGCAGCTGGTGTATGCAGCAAACGACGCCTATGCTGCGCTGCGCGTCTGGGCCGAGCTGCAGGCGCGTGGCAGCCAGCCCGGCGCTTGAGGCGACTGCGCAACGCCTGGTGTGAGCCATAGCGGGCCGTAGCGGGCCGTAGCGGGCCTATTTTTGATCAAATCAAGCTCTAGCCGTTGTTTTTGCTGCTTCAAACGCTATGTAATTTATAGCGAAATTGAACCTTTTCTCATCCTAGCTTGGCAGCTCGCCCGGCCAGCGCCATGGCAAAAAGCACGCCCTCCACTGCCATAGCCGCACCGCCAAGTGCTACCACCAGCGGCGTGCCGATACGCTCGACCCAACTGGCGGCCAGGACCACTCCGAGGGACTGGCCCAAAAACAAGAACGACGAAAACAGCGACACCGCTGTGCCACGCGCTTGCGGCGCCATTTGGGTGGCGTTGGTTTGCATGGTGTTGTGAAACATGAAAAACCCAAACCCCGCAGCAAAGCTGGCCGCAACCGCTGGCGCCCAGTGCGGTGTAAAAGCCACAACGCCAGCGCAAACGCCCACCATCAAGCCGCCCGCCAGCACCATACGCTGCTGCCCCAGGCGGCGAATCAACAGCCGCCCCACCGCCATGTAGCCCATGCCGCCCAGGCCAAACAAGGCCACGATGGCGCCTGAGCCCGACACCGACAGCCCAAGCGAAGTGTGCAGATGCGTCGCCCAGATGGCCAGCACACCAAAGCCAACCGCTCCTTCGAGCAAAGCCAGCAGCAACACCACACGCGACCACGGGCCGGTAATGATCTGTAGCGCTTGGCCGACAAAGCTCCGGCCCAGATCGACGCCAGCGCTGGTCATCGCAGCGGGGGGCGTAGCGCGGGCTTGCTGCGCCTGCAAATCGCGCCACATCAACCCGCCCACCAGCCCAAACAGCACCGTCATGAAGCAAAAAGCCCATCGCCAGCCCAAGGCGTCGGTCAACAGGCCGCCAACGAGTTGCCCGCCCACGATGCCCAGGGTGCTGCCCATGCCGGTGCGGGTCAGCATTTCCTGCAGCTGCTCTGGCGCCACGTTGTCGCCCACCCAGGCCATAGCCAGCGGGATCAGCGCTGCTGCCCCCAGTGCCATCAGCACCCGCGCTAGCAGCAGCAGGTCTAGGCTGCCCGCGAACACCGCCACCAGGCTGCCAACGCTGCCGCCCAACGCGGCAAACGTCACCACCCGAAATTTGCCGCACCGCTCACCCAGTGGGCCATAAAACAGCTGCGACAAACCGTAGGTGATGGCAAACACCGACACCACCTGCGCGGCTTGCGCTAGGCTGACCCCAAACACCCGGGACAGCTCGGGCAGCATCGCGTCGCAAATACGCTGGGCGCACATGCTGGCAAATGTGCCCAGCGACAGCAGCGCGATGGAGCGCCGCGTAGCCGCCGGCAAGGGGGGCGCCGCGGCCAGCGGCGACATGCCAAAGCTCACGCTTTAGCCCGAGTCAGCCGCGCGCAGTGCCCGACCAAGCCGCGCCACGCCTTCGTCAATTTTGGCGACATCGGCAGTCGCAAAACTCAATCGGAAGGTTGACACGTCAGGGTTAGCAGCATAAAACGGGGTGCCAGGCACAAAGGCCACGCCGTGGTCAATGGCGCGTTTGGCGAATTCACTGGCATCGGTGAGGTGGCCGCCCACACCGGTCAGGCGGGCCCA
>JAYULP010000449.1:0-7575 GCA_043763445.1 Polaromonas sp. | reverse complement strand
GGCACAGCCGTTTTTCAAGCTTGTGCTGGTGGCCTCGGCGCTCAAGCTGCAGGGCGTTGCGCACCCGGGCCGAAGACTCGGTGTACTCGTCAAGCCAGGCAGCGTTCATAGCAGAAAAAGTCGTTCGTTCAATGGCAGTGATGGCGGGCGGTGGACGGGTCTCACCACTGCCCGGTTTCTACCCGAATGGCTACTTCGCAGTCGTCAAAAATTTCGAGTTTGGCGATTTTGACCCGCACCCCGACAACGCCAGGCAACAGCATCAGCCGGTGCGCGAGCTTGCCAATCAGGCTTTCCAGCAGGTTCACATGCTGGTCGGTGCATTCGCTGATGACAATGGCGCGCACCTTGCGGTAGTCCAGTACGTGGGTAATGTCGTCGTCGCTGGGGGTGAGCGGCTGGGTGCCTAGGTTCAGTTCGGCGTCAACTTGAATCGGCTGCGGTTGGTTTTTCTCATGTTCGAGGATACCGAGGCTGGCGCTAAAGCGCAGTCCGGTAAGCGTCAGGGTTTGGGTGCCTCGGGTGTTGAACATGTTTTTCTTAGGGCTTGGCTGTTAAGGGTTCGCGTCGTCGGACATCAGGGAAAAGTCGCGCTTGAACTTCATCAGGTGCTGGCCGCCGTCAACCAGCAGCGTGGTGCCGGTGATTGAGCCGTTGTCAATGGCGAACTTCACTGCCGCCACCACATCCTGCGGGGTGGACGAGCGACCCAACGGGGAGAGTTTGTGCAGCGCTTGAAATTGCGCGTCAGTCAGCATGTGGCTGGTCAGCGTCAGTCCAGGGGCTACGCCAACGACCCGCACCAGCGGCGCCAGTGCCATCGCCAGTATGGTGTTGGCCGCTTCCAGCGCAGCTTTTGACAAGGTGTAGCTTAAAAAATCCGGGTTTTGGTTCCAGAGCTTTTGGTCCAGTAAATTGACGACCACCGCGCCGGGACCGGTGTGGGCAGTCGCAGCGCCCGGGCCGTAGCGCGCAGCCAAGTGGCTGTGCAGCGCCTGGGCCAGCACAATCGGCGCGCCGGTGTTGGCCCGCAAGTGTTTGTCTAACGCCGCAAAGCCAAAGCTGCTGCTGCTGTCTTGCTCAAAAACGGACGCGCTGTTGACCACGGCGTCTAACCGGCCAAAGTGGGCCACTGTGCGCGGCACCAGAGCGCGCACAGCCACCTCGTCGCCCAGGTCGCACTGAAACGACTGGGCTTGACCGGCCAGGGTGGCGCACTGCGCCGCCGTAGCCACGGCAGCGTCAGCCGAGCCGCGGTAATGCACGGCCACACGCCAGCCGCTAGCGGCTAAGTGCAAGGCAATGGCACGGCCTAACCGCTTGGCAGCGCCGGTGACAAGAACGACAGGGGCAGGGGATGGGGTCATGGGCACAGCAGGGTCAAGGCAAAGCAGGTAAATCACTGACAATTGCGGCTGCCGCCACGCAATCCGCACGTCACCGGCCTTAAATCAATGAGCCAAAATTCTATTTTACCGACCGAGCTGAGCCGCTTGATCACTAAGGCCATCGCTGATGCGGGGGGCTGGATTGGCTTTGACACCTTCATGGCTTTGGCCTTGTATGCGCCTGGTTTGGGCTACTACACCAACGATTTGCGCAAGTTCGGCTTGATGCCGGGCGGCCAAGCTGGTGCGGGCAGCGATTTCGTAACTGCCCCGGAGCTGTCGCCGTACTTTGGCCGCACGCTGGCGCGGCAAGTGGCGCAGGCCCTTAGTGCCACCGGCACCACCGAGGTGTGGGAGTTTGGCGCGGGCTCCGGCGCGCTGGCCGAGCAGTTGCTGCAAACCCTGCAGACGCTCAATATGCCGCTTACCCGCTACACCATCGTGGATGTGTCGGGCACTTTGGTGGCGCGCCAGCGCGAGCGGCTGGCCGCCTACGGTAGCACTGTGCAGTGGGCCACCACATTGCCGGCGGCAATGCGCGGCGTGGTGGTGGGCAACGAGGTGCTGGACGCCATGCCGGTCAAATTAATTGCCCGCGTGAACGGCGTCTGGCACGAGCGCGGTGTTGTGCGGCATGAAGGCCGCTTTGTGCATGCCGACAAACCAACCGCTCTGCGCGCGCCAGTCGAGGTGCCGGGCACGCACGACTACCTGAGTGAAATCCATCCCCAAGCTGAAGGCTTTATGCGCACCTTAGCTGACCGCCTGGTGCAAGGCGCCGTGTTGTTGGTTGACTACGGCTTTGCGGAGCATGAGTACTACCATCCCCAACGCAGCACCGGCACCGTCATGTGCCACCAAGGGCACTTGGCAGATGGTGATGCCTTGGTCGATGTTGGCCGCAAAGACATCACTGCCCACGTCAACTTCACCGGCGTGGCGCTGGCCGCGCAGGACGCTGGCTTGCAAGTGCTGGGCTACACCAGCCAGGGACGCTTTTTGCTCAACGCCGGGTTGGTGGAAGGCGCTGAAAACGCCACCCTGGCCGAGCGGGCCATGCTGCAAAAGCTGGTCAATGAGCACGAAATGGGCGAGCTGTTCAAGGTGATGGCGTTTGCCGCCAAAAGTAGCAACGGTGCCGACTGGTCGCCGCTGGGGTTTGCGGTCGGCGACCGCAGCCATACGCTGTGAAAAAATGCGGCTCGCTTGGGCGCTAGGCGGGCGCTTTTTAGCGCCAAGTCGGCGGGGTTGTTAGCGGCTTTTGGCCGCCTTACTTTTGTGAGCGCCCTAGGCCTAAACTGAGCCCATGATTCGCTCGATGATGGTGATTTTTGTGCTGCTGGTGTGCCTGAACTGGTTTGCCCCGTTTTTGCGAAAACTCGGCCTGGGACGGCTACCGGGCGAGCTGCGCTTTAGGCTTGCGGGTCGTGACTGGAGTTTGCCGCTAGCAACTGCTGTGTTGCTCAGCTTTGTGGCCACGTTGGTGGCTAAATTTATTTGAAGGACTGCATGAAAGCCTGCATCGACATTGGCGGCACCAAAATGGGTGTCAGCTTGGTCCCGGCTGCTGCCGACGCCCAAAGCGCCACGCGCAGCGCGCCAAGCCAGGCATTGTTTTTGCAACGCCGGCAGGAGGCCACGGCCACCACCGGCACGCCGGATGCCGTTGCCCAGCAAGCGCTGCGCCTGCTGGCCAGCGCTTGCCTTGACGCCGGCGTTGACATCGCCACCTTGCAAGCCGTTGGGGTGGCGTCCTGTGGCCCTTTTGTGATGAACAACGGCTTGATCGAGTTGTGTGCGCCCAACCTGTGCGGCGGTGTGGCCGGGCCAGCGCGGGGCCTGCCCAACAACTGGACCAGCGCCGTGCTGGAAGCGCCGTTGCGCGCCGTGTTTGGTGAGCGGCTGCGGCTGGAAAACGACGGCGTTGCCGCGCTGCAGGCCGAGCGCCGCTGGGGCGCACTGCAAGGCCTAGAGCACTGCGGCTACCTGACATGGAGTACCGGCATCGGTTTTGGCTTGTGTGTGGGCGGCCAGGTGCTGCGTGGAAAAAACGGCAACGCGGGCCACGCTGGGCACATGTTTGTCAGCGACAGCGAAGACCCACTGGCGTTGTGCGGTTGCGGCAATCTGGGTGATGTCGAGGCACTGGTCGCCGGTAACGCCTTGGCACGGCGGTTTGCACCCCACGGTTTTGCCAACGCACAAGCCCTGCTGGCGGCTGCCGGTGCAGGGCAAGTGCAGGCGCTGGCCCATGTTGACGCCTTGTGCCGCGTGATGGGCCGTGCGCTGTACAACCTTGCTGTGACGCTGGACTTGCAGCGCATCAGCATTGGCGGCAGTGTGTTTTGGCATCACCGCGACATGTTGCTGCCCCGGCTTGAAGCCCAGATACAGGGCAAGCTGGCCGCGCTGACCGACGGCTTTGCCTTGGTGCCCGCCGGGCTGGGCACGCGCGTTGGCGATTTTGCCGCACTGGCGCTGATCAGCTAGGGTCGGGCCGCCGCCCCGGCTTTGCCCGAGTTGTGCAGTCCAAAGCCCACCATTTTTAAGCCGTCGCAAACCAGCCTAAACCAGCCTGCACTGCTGTGATGGGGCGATTGAGCCGCCCGGCCACGACCGCTTGTTCGGCACACCATGGGCGTTTTTGGCGCTGATGCGGGCCGAAAAACTAGCGGTTCTGCCGGGCACTGGGCGGGCCAGTGGCGTCAGTGGGCGCGCCAGTGTGTGGAGCCGCGAGCTCGAGCCCGGCTCGCTCGACAGCCCGGGGTATTTTTGGCTGCCCGTCGCGCTGTTTGACTGAACCGCCGCCCACGGCACCTGTGGGGTGTCGGCTGCGGTCAGCGGCGCTGCCCCCACTAAGCCGTGCCCGGCAGGCGTTACAGGACTGGGGTGACGCGCTGATGCGGCTGGCCGCTTTGCTACGCGCACTGATGGCCTGCCTGAGCCGACAGACTTTTGTGTTGCCCGCACCGCCCGGGCTGGCAGCGCCGCAGCAAAGCGGTTGCCAGCGCTAACGCTGCCGGCCCTGCGGCCCTGCGTGGTGGCGTTGGGGGCTGGCACACTGGCCCGGGGCAGTCATGTCGCCGTGCAGCGCCAGCCGGCGTCGCTGCTGGTCAGCTGGCCTAGTCCGCCCGCGTTTTGGAGCACCGTGGCGTTTTTAGTGCGGTTTTGCACTATGTTCGCTTTTTTATCCAAAACTACGCGGCAGCGCACACCTTGCTTAGCCGGGTGTCACTGCTGACGGGCAGCAAGCCGGCGGCTGGCGCAGTGTTTGCAGCGCTGTGGCTCGGCGAGTCGATTCGCACTGGGGTTTGGGTGGGCAGCGTGCGGACGGTGGTGGTAGCTCGGTGGGCGGCTATGCCGCGACGCGAGCCGGTTGCCGATCAAACGCTATTGAAAATAGAGCATCGCAGGAAGTAAAAGCAACGGCTTTGGCACTTTTTAAGGTAATTGCTTGTTCGGCTCTGGCAAAGCGGCGTCGCGCGGGCCAACTCGGCCGAGCCGGGCTTTAAGTGACTGCGGCTGGCCCGTCAAAATAGCGGCGTAGGCGGTGGTGTTGGACAGCACTTTTTTCACATAGTCGCGGGTTTCGGCAAACGGCACGTTCTCGGCCCAAACCGCGGCGTCCAGCACCGGCGCGCCGCTTTGGCCGCGCCAGGCGCGCGGTCGGCCAGGCCCGGCGTTGTAGGCTGCCGCCGCCATCGGCAGGGAGCCGCCCAGGTCGTCCAGCGCCAGTTTGAGGTAAGCGGTGCCAATCGTGATGTTGGTGTCACGGTCATTGATCTGCTCAGCGGTAAAGCCGCTCAAGCCGATTTTGTTGGCCGTCCACTTTGCAGTCGCTGGCATCACCTGCATCAGCCCTGAGGCGCCCACACCCGAGCGGGCCTCCATGATGAAGCGGCTTTCCTGGCGAATCAGCCCATAGACATACGCCGGCTCCAGTGCAATGTCTTGGGCCCGTTTGACAACAGCGTCGCGAAAAGGCATCGGAAAGCGCTGCGAAAAGTCAAACTCGCTGCGGGTCCGCTCGCTGGTGTTGATGCAGCGGTCCCAAATTTCCCGGTCACACGCAAATTGGGCGGCGGCCAGCAACTCGCGGTCGGTCATGCCGCTGCGCTCATTGGGCGTGCCGCGCTGGTGCAAGTTGGTGGCGTAGTTCCATTCCCGCACGCCCTCGGCGCGCAGGCCAATCAGCACCGCGTAGGCCCCCCGGTTCAATGCCGGGTTGCGGCGTGCAGCGTCCTTTTCCTGCGCAGTCAACGGCGCTGGCAGCGGCGGAACTGTGATTTTTTGGCCCAGCTCTTCGAGCGCCAGCTGCTCGTAAAAGCCGCGTGGCGAGGCAATCGACTGCAGCAGCAGGTCGGCCTCGGCGCGAGACTCGCCACCGGGCTGCGACGTCGCCGTCAAGGCCTTGGCGCGCCAGTAAATCCAGGTGGGCTCATTGCGCGCCTCGCGGCTCATGGCGCTGGTGGCCTGCAGCACCAAGGGCCAGCTGGGCTGGTGGCCTGCGCGCAAGGCGGCGCGCGCCATCCAGCCCAGCATGTCGTCGCTCAGGTCGGTGTCTTTGCTGACTTTGGCGAAGTAACGCAGCGCATCAACGGCGGGCACCGTGCCCATGCGGGTGGCGGTTTGCTTGCCAATCAGCCCCCAAACCCAGTTGCGCTCCTCGCCGGTCAGCTGCACTGCCCAGCGTTCGTCCATTTGAAAAGCGGCCTCCTCGCTGTCCAGGCTGGCCAGTTTGACGAGCGCTAGCGTGATGATTTCTTTGCGGGTGTGGCGTATGGCCAGCTTTTTTTCTGACAAAAACCTAATTGGGCTACTGCTCAACTCAGCGACCATGCCGGCGGCTTCTGGGGCCACGATTTGCACCGCATTGGCCGCTGCGCGGGGCCGGTTGGTCTCCAGCGCCAAGCGCGCTTTTTGCCACACGTCGAGCGCGCTCAACTCGCGTGCGCCCACCAGCCGCGCTGCCGCCGCAGTGCAGCCGTCGTCGCCCTCGCGCTGGCCGTGCCAGGCGCGGCGCACTTCGTCGGCCAGCTTAGGGTCTTGCGACGGGGTTTTCAGGTGCGCTACCAGCAGTGCGTAGCAGCGCACTTCCTTGTCGTCGTTCATGCGAAAGTCGGGGTATATCGCCGCAAAACTGCCCCAGTCGCGGCGCTGGCCCAGCAGCAGCAGCCAGTCGTTGCGCAACCGGTCTTCTTGGTAGGTGTCGCTGTAGCGGCTGAAAAAGTCTTGCACCTCTTGGGGTGCTGCGTCGCCTAGCCGCACCCGGAGCTCCCAGTAAGCGGCCCACGGCTCCAGCGCATGACCGCGTGCCTGGGGCAACAGCTGCGCCAGGCGGGCTTTGTCGCCGCGTTTGAAGGCTTTGCTCATCTCGACAATGATGTTGTCGCCACTGGTCTGGGCGGTGCCAGGCGAAGCCGCGACAAGCAAAAGCAGCGCGCTGAAAAGAATTTTGTATAGCATGAGGGCCATTATGGATAAACAAACAGACAAACAACGCCAGCGAAAAGCGCTGGTGCAAGCCCGCCTTGACATGAGCGACCGGCTTGAAAAGGCGGATTTGCTGCAGCGCGTGCTGCGCATCTGGCTGGTTGGCCGCGAACACACGGTAATTGGCGCTTATTGGCCTATCAAAGGGGAGTTTGATCCGCTGCCGGCGCTGTACCGGTGGCAAGAAGACGCTATTTTGAGCTTTGATTCTGAGCCAAATACTGCTTCAGCCCGCGATTCTTCTGCCCAACTAGCTACTCAAAGCATAGCATCCAGATCACCGCGAAAAATTGGCTTGCCGGTGGTCGACAAGCTGCATAAAACCCTGGTGTTTCATGCTTGGTACCCCGGCTGCCCGATGGAAGAAGACGCCTACGGCATCCCCAAACCCAAAGACACGGAAGTCGTCGTGCCGACCTTGCTGTTTGTGCCCTGTGTGGGCTACGGGCCGGGCGGCTACCGGCTGGGCTACGGCGGTGGTTTTTATGACCGCACGCTGGCGACGCTGCAACCCAAACCGGTCACGGTGGGGCTGGGCTACACCCAAGGCTGGTTGCCCGAGCTGCAGCCTGAGGCGCACGACATGGCGCTGGACGCGCTGCTCAACGACAACGGCGTGGTCTGGCCCATCTGAGGGCTAAAGCGGCGCTTATGGATGGGGTGTCTTGACGGGTTAACTCGGCGTTAGATCGGC
>JAYULP010000448.1:0-1137 GCA_043763445.1 Polaromonas sp. | reverse complement strand
GGGAAACTGGGAAATCGGGAAATCGGGAAACGCTAAGCAAAGACAGCCGACTTGGCCACACTCAAGTCGTTAAAGCCGCTGCGCTCCGCTTAATGTGGCTTGCAGGTATTAGGCTTTTTTGGCGGCTTCGCGGTACACCAGCAACGGGGCCTTATTTTCTTCAATGGTGGACTCATCCACCACCACTTTGTTGACGTTGCCAACGTTGGGCAAATCAAACATCGTGTCGATCAGGGATTGCTCCAGAATCGAGCGTAAACCCCGCGCGCCTGTTTTGCGGGCCAGTGCCTTGCGGGCAATGGCTTTTAATGCGGAAGGTCGAATTTCTAGGTCAACGCCTTCCATGGCGAGCAGCTTACTAAATTGTTTGACCACCGCGTTTTTGGGCTCAGTCAAAATTTGAACCAACGCATCTTCGCTGAGCTCGGCCAAAGTAGCCACAACCGGCATCCTGCCCACGAGCTCAGGAATTAAACCAAATTTGATCAAGTCTTCGGGCTCAACGTCTTTGAACGCCTCAGTCAGAGAGCGGGATTTCTTGCTTTTGACGGCCGCACCAAAGCCAATGCCCGAGGCCTCGGTTCGGTTTTCAATGACTTTTTCGAGCCCGGAAAATGCACCACCACAAATAAACAAAATATTGGTAGTGTCAACTTGTAGGAAATCTTGGTTTGGATGCTTGCGCCCGCCCTGCGGCGGCACCGATGCCATCGTGCCCTCAATCAGCTTGAGCAACGCTTGTTGCACACCTTCGCCGGACACGTCACGGGTGATGGAAGGATTGTCTGATTTTCGCGAAATTTTATCTATTTCATCAATGTAGACAATGCCTTTTTGCGCTCGCTCTACATCATAGCTACAGCTCTGCAGCAACTTTTGGATGATATTTTCAACGTCTTCGCCGACGTAGCCCGCTTCGGTCAGGGTGGTCGCATCAGCCATAACAAACGGCACATTAAGTGTGCGTGCGAGGGTTTGAGCCAGCAAGGTTTTACCGGAACCAGTGGGGCCAATAAGCAAAATATTGCTTTTGGTCAACTCCACGTCATCTTTGGTGGCTTTTTCTTTGTGTCGCAGGCGCTTGTAGTGGTTGTACACCGCAACTGCCAGTGTGCGTTTGGCGGGTTCCTGGCCGAT
>JAYULP010000447.1:0-3048 GCA_043763445.1 Polaromonas sp. | reverse complement strand
TGCCAAAGCCCCCCGTCCATGAACCCACCGCCGTGCCGTCTGGCAAACTGCCGCACGCCTCGCCGTCGGTGCGCAAATTTGCGCGTGAGCTGGGTGTGCCCCTGGCAGAGGTAGCCGGTGCAGGCCCCAAAGGCCGTATTACCTTGGACGATGTGCAGGCGTTTACCAAGTCAGTCATGGACGGCAGCGTCCGCACCCAAGCCCAGGTGGCTAAAGCGCCAGTTGCCGCGCCCGCGCCCGCCGCTGGCATAGGGGGCGGCTTGGACTTATTGGCCTGGCCCAAGGTGGACTTCACTAAGTTCGGGCCGGTCGAGCGCCGCGACCTGTCCCGCATCAAGAAGATCAGCGGCGCCAACCTGCACCGCAATTGGGTGATGATTCCGCATGTTTTCAACCACGACGACGCCGACATTACCGAGCTGGAGGCGTTTCGGGTCAGCATGAACAAGGAAAATGAAAAGTCGGGTGTCAAGCTCACCATGCTGGCGTTTTTGATCAAGGCCTGTGTGGCGGCGCTGAAAAAATTCCCAGACTTCAACGCCTCGCTTGACGGCGACCAGCTGGTGCTCAAGCAGTACTACCACATCGCCTTTGCAGCGGACACGCCCAATGGCCTGGTTGTGCCGGTGATTAAAAACGCCGACCAAAAAGGCATTGTTCAAATTTCAACTGAAATGGGCGAGTTGGCCAAAAAAGCCCGCGACGGCAAACTCAGCCCGGCAGATATGCAGGGCGCGTGCTTCACTATCTCGTCACTCGGCGGCATCGGTGGGCGTTACTTCACCCCCATCATCAACGCGCCTGAAGTCGCTATTTTGGGCGTCTGCAAAAGCCAAATGGAGCCGGTGTGGGACGGCAAGGCCTTTGTGCCCCGCCTGATGTTGCCAATGAGCCTGAGCTGGGACCACCGGGTGATTGACGGCGCTTCAGCCGCCCGGTTCAATGCCTACTTGGGGCAGCTGCTGGGCGACTTCAGACGAATTTTGTTGTGACAGCGGCAAGCGTCATCAACAGCTCAGGCGGTGCGCCTGAAATCTACACCTACTAATTGAAAGTCACGCCATGAGCGCACTGCAAAACCTGATTGAAGTCAAAGTGCCAGACATTGGCGACTTTGACGAAGTTACCGTCATTGAACTGCTGGTCAAGCCGGGCGACAGCATCAAGCTCGATCAAAGCCTGCTGACAGTTGAGAGCGATAAAGCCTCGATGGAAATCCCATCGTCCCACGCCGGCGTGGTGCAAGCCATTGCCGTCAAGCTGGGCGACAAAGTCAAACAAGGCTCGGTGGTGTTGAGCCTAATGTCTGACGTTGCTGGCCAGGGCGTCGCAGCAGAAAAAACCGCTGTTTTGGTATCAAACGAGCCTGTAGCCGTTGTGTTTAAACCTCTTGATGCTCCTGAAAAAGGAGCAACGATGTTGTCTCAAGCAGCAGCACCCGCACCTGCTGCAGGCGTTGCTTTTACCGGCACGGCAGAGCTGGAGTGCGACCTTGTTGTGCTGGGCGCTGGCCCTGGCGGCTATTCGGCTGCGTTTCGTGCGGCTGACCTGGGGCTCAACGTGGTACTGGTCGAGCGGTATGGCGCCTTAGGCGGCGTGTGCCTGAATGTGGGCTGCATCCCGTCCAAAGCTCTGCTGCATGTAGCCGCTGTGATGGACGAAGTAAAACACTTTGAAGCCCTCGGCGTGACGTTTGCTGCGCCAGAAGTGGACCTCAACAAACTGCGCACCCACAAAGAAAAAGTTATTGGCAAGCTAACCGGCGGACTGGCGGCCATGGCCAAAATGCGCAAAGTAACCGTGGTGCGCGGACTGGGCACTTTTGTGGGCACCCATCACCTGCAAGTTCAAGCAACCGAGGGCACCGCGCAGGCCAAATCTGGCTACAAGCAGACGATTCAGTTCAAGACCTGCATCATCGCTGCGGGCTCCCAGGCGGTGCATTTGCCTTTTATGCCCAACGACGCCCGTGTGGTGGACTCCACCGGCGCGTTGGCTTTGAAAGAGGTGCCCAAGCGGATGTTGATTTTGGGCGGCGGCATCATTGGCCTGGAAATGGGCACCGTGTACTCCACCCTTGGCGCACGCCTCGATGTGGTCGAGATGATGGACGGCTTAATGCAGGGCGCTGACCGCGACCTGGTCAAAGTTTGGCAAAAGATGAATGCGCCGCGTTTTGACAACATCATGCTCAAAACCAAAACTGTGGGCGCCAAAGCCACGCCCGACGGCATTGAAGTCATGTTTGAGGCCACCGAGAGCGGTGTCACCGCCCCAGCGCCGCAGGTCTACGACCTGGTGCTGCAAGCCGTTGGCCGCACACCCAACGGCAAAAAGTTGGGTGCTGAGGCAGCTGGTGTGACGGTCACCGACCGTGGTTTTGTGCCGGTAGACATCCAGATGCGCACCAACGTGCCGCATATCTTTGCCATTGGTGACATCATTGGCCAGCCGATGCTGGCGCACAAAGCAGTACATGAAGCGCATGTGGCCGCCGAAGTGATTGCCGGCGAGTTGCAAGGCAACAAAGCGCTGGCCAGTGCCGCTTTTAATGCCCGCGTGATTCCGTCGGTGGCCTACACCGACCCCGAAGTTGCCTGGGTCGGCCTGACCGAGACTCAAGCCAAGGCCCAAGGCATCAAGGTCAAAAAAGGTCTGTTCCCCTGGACCGCATCGGGCAGGGCAATTGCCAACGGCCGCGACGAAGGCGTGACCAAGCTGCTGTTTGACGACAGCCCCGAGGCTCATGGTCACGGCAGAATCCTCGGCGGCGGCATGGTGGGCACCCATGCTGGCGACATGATTGGCGAGGTCGCGCTGGCCATTGAAATGGGCGCTGACGCGGTAGACATCGGCAAAACCATCCATCCGCACCCCACCCTGGGCGAGTCTATTGGCATGGCCGCAGAAGTGGCGCACGGCAGTTGCACAGATTTGCCGCCAGTGCGCCGGTAAGCTGACCGTCTGAAATTGCTACTGATTGAGTAGCTGGCCGCGCAGACTCATCAGGGGCTGCGCGGCTTTTTTGCTAAAAACCTGGTTGCATGG
>JAYULP010000446.1:0-7596 GCA_043763445.1 Polaromonas sp. | reverse complement strand
GGTTAATTGGTGCGGCCTTCGCGCCGCTGGTAGCGCTCGGTATGTCAGCGCACTTTGGTCTGGGCTTTATGGGGGCTTATCTGTTTTCGGGTGCGGCCTGCACTTTGGTGGCGTTGCGGGTCAACAAGCTGCGTGAAACAAAAGGGTAGCCGCTTAGCAGCATTTTTCGGACGACTTATGGCGTTTTAAGATTTTTTACGGTGTTTTATTGGGTTCTAAGTAAATTTAAGGCGATTTAAGGCAATTTAAGGCATGCTAAGCCCGACCAAGGAAAACCAAGGCAGACCAAGGCGTTTTAAGTTGCCGCTGGCGCAGGCCGCGTTGCCAAGGCTGTTGTTGCTGTCAGTGTGCTGAGCCGGCGCGGCATGCGGCGGCTGCGCTGATGGGTTGCCCCCGGTGGCCTGCGGGCACGGCGGCGCAGCAAGGCAGCCTACGGCAACGCGCATACTCGGCAGCAAAACCCGGCCGGCTCGACGCGCTATGTCAGCGCCACCGATAGCCTTGCCGTCACGCCTTTTGGCCACACTGACCCATGCACATCAAAATTGGATTCGACATTCAGCTGGCGGTCACCTCGCCGATGGCGCTGGTGTACCTGCTTCATGTTCACCCGTCCCGTCAGCTCGACCTGTGGCAGCGCGAGAGCGTTTGGGTGCAACCCAGTCTGGTGGTGGACGAGTACCTTGACGCCTTTGGCAACCGGTGTGGGCGGGTCAACGCGTTTGCGGGGGTGAACACCGTGCGGTTCTACAGCGAGTCCATCATCCGCGACACGGGGTTGCCCGACGAGGTCAACGCTGCGGCTTGCCAGCACGAGCCGGTCGAGCTGCCGCCCGAGACGCTGCAGTTTTTGCTGCCCAGCCGGTACTGTGAAGTCGACAGCGAACTGCTGCAGTTCGCCTGGAATCAGTTTGGCCAGACGCCCAAAGGGTGGGCCCGGGTACAGGCGATTTGCGACTATGTTCACCGCCATATTCGCTTTGACTACCAACAGGCACGCGCCACGCGCACCGCGGTAGAAGGCTGGCGTGAGGGCACTGGCGTGTGCCGCGACTACACCCACTTAGCCGTCACGCTGTGCCGCTGCATGAACATTCCGGCGCGCTACTGCACCGGCTATCTTGGCGACATTGGCATTGCGCCTGTGCCTTATCCAATGGACTTCAGCGCCTGGTTCGAGGTGTTTTTAGGCGGGCGTTGGTACACCTTTGACGCCCGCCACAACACACCCCGCATTGGCCGCGTAGTGATGGCGCGTGGCCGTGACGCGGGCGATGTGCCCATCACCATGGCATTTGGTCAAAACACGCTGCAAAAGTTTCAGGTCACCACGCACGAGGTCGACAGCAACGGCAACGCGGTGCGGTGAGCCCCGACGTTTTAATCATCAGCTGCGAGCATGGCGGCAACACGGTGCCACCGCACTACACATCGCTTTTTGCGGCCTACCAAGCACTGCTGCCCACCCACCGAGGCTGGGACCCTGGGGCGCTGCAGCTGGCCCAGCAAATGGCGCTGGCGCTGGACGCACCACTGTTCTACGCCACCACCACCCGCTTGCTGGTTGACCTGAACCGCTCTGTTGGCCACCACCAGCTGTTCTCGGAGCCTACGCGCGGGCTGAGCACCGCCGCGCAAGCTGACATCCTGCGTCGCTTTTATTGGCCGCATCGCCACCGGCTAGAAGCCGAGGTGGCGCGCTGCATTGCAGCCGGTCGGCGCGTGGTCCACATTGCTGCGCACAGTTTTACCCCAGAGCTCAACGGCACCGTGCGCCGGGCCGATGTCGCCTGCTTGTACGACAGCCGCCGGCCGCCTGAACGTACACTGGCCAGGCGCTGGCTGACCGAGTTGAAGGCTGCCAGCGCCGCACTGGTCTTACGGCGCAACTACCCCTACAACGGCCGCGGTGACGGCTTGGCAACCCAGCTGCGCAAACGCTATGGCGGCGAGCTGTACATCGGCATTGAGCTGGAGGTAAACCAACGCTTTGTAGCCACCGGCGGCACACCCTGGACAGCGCTGCGCGGCCAGCTAATTGAAGCCCTGCGCACCGCTCTGGCTCAGTGACTTGCCGCCGGTGCCAGCTGACCGCTGGCAGCTGAACCGGCCATTATTTCGCGGTGCATTTGCCCGCTTGTCGAGCGCTACGGCACTTCCCCGTCACGGCTAACATGCTATTGTTTTTATAGCTACGTAGGCAGTCAATATAAGGGCCTGTGCTAAGTTTGGCTTGAAAACGCCCTTTTTATCCTGCCCCAAGGCGGTTTTAGCCTTCCCCGCTTGAACCTTTTGCCGTTACCCTCACCTCAATATATGGTTTCGTTATACGCCCCCGTTTTGCAGACCCCCACGCTTGGCATACGCAGCACCGCCATGCCGCTTTGCGGCGCTGCCCAGCGCTGGGCAGCGCCGCGCAAAGAGGTGAGCTGATGGCAGGCGTTGGCTGGCTGGCCGTGCTGCAACTGGTGCCGTGGTCAGACGTGATCAAAAACGCGCCCAAAGCTGCTGATGGCGCCAAAAAACTGTGGCACAGCGTGCGCAAAAGGCCGCTGTCCTCGCCAGCGGACGGCAACGCCCGCGCATTGTCTGGTGAGCTGCAAACCCCGCTACAAACCCGCATGGCCGCAATGCAATGCGACTTAGCCGACCTGCAGGCACAGATGCTGGCGTCTGCCGCACTGATTCAAACGCTGGCCGAGCAACATGCCCAGCTGGTGCAGCGTGCTGAGGCCACGCGCCAGCGGCTAAAGCTGCTGCTGGTTGTCGCCGTGTTGCTGGTCGCGGCAGTGCTCGCGCTGGCACTGCGGCAATGACCGCTGGCCGGGAAAGCCACACGCCATGTGGCGCCAGTAACCGCCCTAAAATCTAAGACTTTTTGGGCGGCCCGGCGCGCTGAAGGCGGCCTGAAGAGAAGTAAAAAGCGCGGCGCAATTGACGCTGCAATTGACGCTGCAATTAACGCTGCGATTAACGCTGCGATTGGCTCTGCGATTAACGCTGCAGTTAACACCGCAGTAACCATCCGATTGAGCGCACCTTACTGCGCCTTACTGCACCTTACTGCATGATTTCATTTCAAAACATTAGTCTGGCAGCGGCACATTGGCCTCGTTTGGCTGGTACGGCGCTGCTGTCGCTGGCATCGTGGCTGCCAGTGGCCAGCCCAGTCTGGGCGCAAGACCCGGCTGTGCCGCGGGTCAAGCCACACGCGTCGCTGCAAGCGGGCCAGGCCGTGTTTGCGGCCGAGCTGGAATTCAAAAAGCAGCTGCAGGTGCGCCAGTCAGTCAGCGGCATCGCCTGCGCGCTGACTACCCGGCAGCAGCGCATTTGCTTGCTGGCGTTTGACGAGGGCGCTAATGGCTACTTTGCCCGGCTTGAGGGCAACACGCTAGCCGCGTTGAAAAAGCCGGTCATGCTGGTGCCCGGCGACGGTGAGCTGGACGCCGAAGCCGCCGCCACTGATGGGCGTTATTTTTATGTCGCTGGCTCGCATTCACCACGTCGCTCAGACTGCAGCGCCCGCCCAGACAGCCGCCACATTGTGCGTTTTGCGCGTGACCCCGACACCGGCCGTGTGCTCAAGCCCGGCGCGGTCAAGGCAACCCTTGGTAGCGTCATGGGCCAATCGGGGCCAGCGGGCCACACCGACATTAGCCGCTCGACCCGGCTGTGGGCCATCATGCAGGCGCTGCCCGCGCTAGCCGGTCATGCGGCTGAAGGCCAGTGCATGGGCGACAACGGCGCGGTCAATATTGAGGCCATGGCAGTGCGGGACGGGCGGCTGGTGTTCGGTTTCAGGGGGCCTGTAGCCAACGGCGCAGCTACGCTGCTGTCGGTTGACGCGGATGCGCTGTTTGATGCCAGTGGCCGTGCCGACCCCAAGGCGGTGGTCAGCACGGTGGCGCTGGGCGCGCACACCGGCATTCGTGACCTGGTGGCAGTGACCGGCGGCTTTTTACTGCTGGCTGGCCCAGACGATGAGCGCGCCAGCCAAAAAACCGTGGACTTCAGCGTCTGGTTTTGGGATGGCCGCCAAACACCCGGCGAGCCCGGCGCTGTCAGAGTGCTGGCAACGCTGGACACCCGCGAGGCGCGCTTGCGCAGCTGTGACAAAGAGCTTAAACCCGAAGCCTTGAGCGTGCTGCGTGAAACCGCAAGCGGCTATGAGGTGTTGGTGCTGTCCGACGGCCTGTGCGACGGCGGGCCGCTCACCTTCACGCTGCCGCGCTGACTGCAGGGTGCGCGCCCTGCACTGCCCGCTCAGCGCCAGCCGCGGTGCCAGCCGTAGCCGGGGTGACGCCAACCCCAGCCGTAGCGGGCGTGGTAATGCCAAACATAGCCGGGCGCCGGAGCCGCGTAACGCGGCTCAAGGTAGAGCACCCCCAGCGGGGGTGCATAGGCCGGCGCCACATACACCGGCTGGAGCCTTGCCGCAGGCGGCGGCAAAGGAGCCACCACACAGCCTGACACCGCAACAAGCGCTGACATGGCCAGCATCACAGGGATAAGTTTGAGCACAAAAGACTCCAGCAAAAAGCGGGCAAATTAGGCGGCAGGCCGAGCCGGCGCTGGCACCGCCGGGGGCTCAGCGCTCCACCACGGGCCGCCGTTGTACGGTTAACGGCGTAGCCGGCCAGGGTGATGACCTACGCCAGGTAAAGCCGCTCAGCTGCGTAAAGACGGTGGCGGGGGTAGCGGAGGTAGCGAGGCAGCCGGCAGATAGATAACCGGGCAGCGCATGACCACACGTTTTTAACGCGCTATCTTATCCATAGCATTACAGGATTCAAACACCACGGCTCGTAGCCATTTTGAGACTGATTTGCATTTTGTCGGCCGTTTATTTGCCCCCATCCAAGTGGCGTTCCCGCGGTGCAGGCAATGCTGTGTTTTACCGATTGGAAAAGGCGACAATCGCGCCCCAGTCCTTACTTAGCCGGCCCACACCATGACCCAAGACCCCGACCGCCTCAATGAACTCAAAAAAATGGCGCTTTGCGACGCCTGCGCCGGCATTCAGCGCAACTGGCGTCGCGCGCCCGGACACGCGGAGCTGGTGCAAGGAGGCAATCGTCAAGAAAAGCGGCCGCACGGCCTGGTCACCGTCACCCGCTACAGCTGCGACCGCTGCAGCACCGCCTGGGAGTATGAAAACAACAAAGCCCAGCAGCAGGCCGGCTGGTCTGTTGTTGGCCGACACCGGGCCTGAGTTGCTTGTTTTCAATAGCACTACAGCAAACAAATACGCCGGCTGTGACCACTTTTGATGCATTTCTAGCCGGTTTCAGCCGGTTTTTAGCCGGTTTTTAGATAGTTTTAGGTGCTTCAAATTGCCTTGCCGTGCCAGGTCTAGCGGGTGTTGTGCAGCGGCGCGCCCTGGCGCGGCAGCCTAGCCGACTGGCTTTGCCGTGCTGGGCAAGCCAAGTTGCCGCCGCCGCGCTAGCGCGGCCGGCTGCGCATGTTGAAAAAGCTGTTTGGTGGGCAACGCCTAGCCGCCGCGCTGGCAGATCAGCCCATCAGCGCCGACCACACCAGCCACAGGTTGGCCGTGCTGATCACCCCGAACAGGCTCCAAGCTAGCGTTTTGCGCAGCGGGCCGTTAGCAAACTCGCCCATCATGGCCCGGTTGCTGGTGAGCCGAATCAACGGCCACATGGCAAACGGCAGCTGAAAGCTCAGCACGACTTGGCTGAGCACCAGCATTTTGCCGATGGCCGCGTCGCCCAGCCACCACACGCCAATGAAGGCTGGCACCAACGCCAGCGCACGGGTCATGAGTCGGCGTTGCCAGCAGGGAATTTTCAGGTCTAAAAATCCCTCCATCACGATTTGCCCGGCAATGGTGCCAGTAAATGTCGAGCTTTGGCCCGAAGCCAGCAGCGCAATAGCAAACAAGCTAGCGGCCAACGCGCTGCCCACCACCGGCTCAATCAGGCGGTAAGCGTCGGCAATGTCAGTGACCTCGCGGTGGCCGGCGCTGTTGAACGCACTGGCGGCCAAAATCATGATGGCGGCATTGACCAGCAGGGCCAGCGACAGCGCCGCAACGGCGTCCAGCGTGGCAAAACGCACGGCTTCGCGCTGGCCCGCTGGCGTTGGCTGAATTTTTCGGGTTTGCACAATCGACGAATGCAAATACAGGTTGTGCGGCATCACCGTGGCCCCAACAATGCCGATGGCCAAGTACAGCGCGCCCGGCTGTTGCAGCCGCTCCAAGCTGGGCACCAGCCCCATTGCCACGCCCAACCAGTTGGGCTGCGACACGCCCAGCTGAACAACAAAACAGCCCGCAATCGTGGCCACCAGGCCCAGCACAATCGCTTCGACCCGGCGAAAGCCCGCGCCCTGCAGGCCCAGCACCAGCACGGTGTCAAACGCGGTAATCGCAATGCCCACCGGAATTGACACACCAAACAGTAAGTGCAGCGCCAGCGCACTGCCCAGCACCTCGGCCAAGTCACAGGCCACAATTGCGATTTCAGCGCCCATCCACAGCAACCGATGGACCGCCGGCGGGTAGTAGTCACGGCAGGCGCGGGCAAGGTCCTTTTGGACCACCAGCCCTAGCCGAACGCACAGCGTTTGCAGCACAATCGCGGCCAGACTGGCCAGCAACACCACAAACAACAAGCCATAGCCAAAACGCGAGCCAGACTCAATGTCCGTGGCCCAGTTGCCCGGGTCCATGTAGCCCACCGACACCAGCAACCCAGGCCCGGCAAACCGCATCAGCTTTTTGTGCAACGGCAAGCCAGGGGCTACCAGCACACTGCCAGAGACTTCAGAAGGACAAAACGGCGCGGTGGCGGTGCGGGGCAAACGGTACATCGGCAAAGTATAAAAGCCCGTCAACAGGCAGTGCCAGTTTTGCTATTGATAGCATAGCATTGCAGGCAATTAACATGAGGGCTACTGCGCTTTTGGTATAAAAATCGTAGAAATAACGCCCGCTTTTACTGGTTTTAAGGAGCATTGGCCACTGCGCCGCGCCGCTACAGGCTGCATAGCGCGGGCCACACTTGTGATCAGGAAACACCCTAACACCTGCCGGCTATGCGCCAGCAGTCAGCCCATACGCCGAACACTTTTGCGTTGGCTGGGTGCCCCACTGGTGGCCAGCGCCACTCGGCCAGGGCTGGCACAAGAACAGGCGCTGCCCTTCACACCCCACTACACACCCGCAGCGCGGACGGTATCGGCAAGGTATACCCAGGGCCGTGAAATTGCTGGCGTGATGGGCTAGCGAGAACGCAACGAGGGGGAGCCGCAAAAGTGCGGCGAACTGCTGCTGCGCTTGACGCTCGGCATCGAGCCCGACATCGTGGTGGCCGGCGTTGGCGTGGGCCACGGTTGCTGCATCGCACCGTTGGTGGGCCGCAGCAACCGTGGCGGCGTTGTCTGCGCCGTTGAGGTACAACCCAAAATGACCCAGCGGCTCAAAGGTTTGGCCCACAAGGCGAGTCTGCCCAGCAGCAAGCCGCAACTGCGCGCGGCTGACGCGGTGAGGCTGCCCGACGCCAGCGCTGGCTTGGCCCGACTGATGAACGCCCACCCAGCGCTGGCGTTTGAGGTGACGCAAAGCGTGGTGCGCGC
>JAYULP010000445.1:0-3067 GCA_043763445.1 Polaromonas sp. | reverse complement strand
TGTCTACAGACCAATGGCAGCAATTGCTGTGCGTGCGATTTGTGCATCTTCATTAGACTTGACACCGCTGACGCCAACCGCGCCTAGGCACTGCCCGTCCTTCATGATCGGCACGCCGCCTTCGAGCATGCCTTGGATGGCGGGAGCGGACAAAAACGAGGTGCGTCCGCCGTTGATGACGTCCTCATAGACCTTGCTTTCTCGGCGGCCCAATGCAGCGGTGTTTGCCTTAGCCGCTGCAATATGCGCTGATACGGGCGGCGCGCCATCGAGGCGTTGCAGGTGCAGCAAGTGGCCACCTTCGTCGACGATAGCAATCGTCACCGCCCAGTTGTTTTTCACAGCTTCCGCTTCAGCGGCGGCGGCCACAAGTTTGATGTCGGCTAATTCCAGGGCGAAGGTGGTTTTCATAAGTCTCGGATGGTAGAGGGGTAAAAGTTTGCAATAGTCACGCAATTGCCTGGCCATATCCAACACAATTTTATCGGCTCAAGTAGCGTCGATTACTAACAAATTAAGCGAGCAGTGCTGACTTGAAAACAGCTAAGCGACGGCTGGGCGCGCACAAAACGCTTCCTGCTTTTTTTTTCATATGTTTTAAAACCCCTCCACCCACAGGGCAGATTGAAAATCGACCTTGTCAGCCTAAACTACAGTGCACAGCAGTTGCTGACCTTAAGGAGAAACAGCTTATGAACGACAACATTCAATTACTCGACTACGGCACGCTGGCTCCAGCGGCACAGCGCAACAGGGTTATGCGCAACACCTATTGGCTGCTGGCATTGAGCTTGCTGCCCACGGTGCTGGGCGCTTGGGTAGGGGTAGCCACCGGCATTACTCAGTCGCTTCACGGCGGCTTGGGCATGGTAGTGTTTCTTGGCGGGGCGTTTGGCTTTATGTACGCTATTGAGAAAACCAAGAACTCAGCAGTTGGCGTGCCAGTGCTGCTAGGGTTTACGTTTTTCATGGGACTGATGCTTTCCCGACTGATCGGTACGATTTTGGGCTTCAAAAATGGCTCTGAATTGATCATGACTGCCATGGGCGGCACGGCTGGTGTGTTTTTCGTCATGGCATCATTGGCTAGCGTGATTAAGCGCGACATCTCTGGCATGGGCAAATGGCTATTTGTGGGCGTTGTGGTGGTAATGATTGGCGGCATCATCAACCTGTTCGTCGGCTCTACCGCCGCGATGATGGCGATGTCAGTTGCAGTCATCGCGATTTTCAGTGCCTACATGCTGTATGACTTAAAGCAAATTTTGGATGGTGGGGAAACGAACTACATCACCGCCACGTTGGCGCTGTACCTCGACTTGTTCAATGTGTTTCAGGCGCTGCTTTCACTGCTCGGGATTTTTGGTGGTGAGCGAGACTAACGCTCACCACCAAATGGCCAACATGGGCCATGGTAGAAAAGGGCCAACAGGCCCTTTTTTTATGCACTTATGGTGAATCAAACACGCTCAAACACCGCCATTGACTCCACATGGGCGGTGTGCGGGAACATATTCACCACGCCAGCCGAGGTGCAGCGGTATCCCGCTGTCTCAACCAGCACGCCGGCGTCGCGGGCCAGTGTGGCGGGGTTACAGCTCACATACACAATCCGCGCTGGCGCTTGCCAGTGGCCCAGCACCAGCGACTGCTGGTGAATTCCATCGTCACACGGCACGCCGGTGATGGTTTGTTGGTGCAGCGCGGCCAGTGACTTGAACAGCGCATATGCGCCCTCTCGCGGCGGGTCCACCAGCCACTTATCGGCGCGCCCGTCCTTGACTAGCATAGCGGGGGTCATCTCAAACAAGTTACGCGCTAGAAATTGTGTAGCTGCCCAAGCAACGGTTGAGCGGGCTACTGAGCTGTTTTTATCTAAATTTTGGCGTGAACGGGCCACCAGCACTTCGCTGCCCTCAATGCCCAGCACCTCCCGCGCCTGGGTAGCTAGCGGCAAAGTGAAGTTGCCAAGGCCGCAAAACCAGTCGATCACGCGTTCGTGGCGCTGCACGTCCAGCAAGCGCAACGCACGCGAGACTAGCGCTTGGTTGATGTGCGGATTGACCTGCGTGAAGTCAGTCGGCTTAAAAGGCATCACTACCCCAAACTCGGGCAACGCATAGCTCAACTCCGGCACGTTGGCGTCAAGCAGCGCGACTGTCTCTAGCCCGCCCGGCTGTAGCCACCATTGCACGCCAGGGTGTTGGCGGGCGAACGTCCGCAGTTGTGTCAGGTCGTGCGCTGTCAAATCGGCCATGTGGCGCAGCACCAAGGCGGTAACGGTGTCGCCGCAAGCCAGCTCGATTTGAGGAATCATTTGCCTAGCGTCCATGCTACCGACCAGCGCCCGCAGCGGCAACAACAAGTCGCTGACATGCGGTGGCAACACCGGGCATGCGCTCATGTCGGTGACGTAGCTGCTTTTACGCTCGTGAAAACCCACCAGCACTACACCTTTTTTACGCACATAACGCACTGATAGCCGCGCCCGGTAGCGGTAGCCCCAGGTGGGGCCTTCGATGGCACGCATTAAATTATCGGGTTTTACCTTACCAATAAAACGCAGGTTGTCTTCCAAAACCCGCTGCTTAACTGCGACTTGCGCACCCATATGCAGATGCTGCATCTTGCAGCCGCCGCAGGCCCCAGTGTGCATACCGAAGTGGGGGCAACCCGGCGTGACCCGCTGCGACGACTCTTTATAAATCGTCGTTAGCATGGCTTTTTCGAAGCTGCTTTTTTTGCGGTAAACATTGGCCGTGACCACCTCATAGGGCAACGCACCCTCAATGAATACGACCTTGCCGTCGGCACGGTGGGCAATGCCTTGCGCCTCAATGTCCAGCGACTCGACAGTCAGCAGGTCTGGCGCATAAGTTTTGGTCAGGCCTGCCAGCGTGGTGTCGGCCTGCAGGGGCGTGAACAGTTCTTCAGTCATCAGGTGTTATGGTCTACTAAGCCGCAGGGTCAGTATTAAATAGATAGCACGCTAGGCAATTAACATAACGGCTAGAGAGGTTTATCATCAAAAAACTATATTTTTTCATGAAAAAACGGCCTTGCACCA
>JAYULP010000444.1:0-1152 GCA_043763445.1 Polaromonas sp. | reverse complement strand
GACCTTGCCCCTGGAATCCGTATCCCTTAGCTGAGATCATCAACCGGCCTGCTTGACTTGCGCCGCGTGCCAGTTATCTTCGAACTGCATCGGGCTGACGTAGGTCAGCGTCGAGTGCAGTCGCTGCCGGTTATACCAAAGCAGCCATGCGATGGTTTCGTCCCGGGCGTGGCGCCTGCTTACAAACCGCTGTCCATAAAGGCGTTCAACTTTCAATGATCCGAACAGCGTTTCGCTACAGGCGTTGTCCCAACAATTTCCACGCCTGCTCATGGACGGCGTAATGTCGTACTCCTTGAGCGTGTCGCAAAAATCCTTGCCGGCGTATTGACTGCCCCTGTCGCTGTGGAAGATCAACCCCGCATCTTTTGCAGGGTGTCGCCGGAACCAGGCCATGCGCAAGGCATCAACGACCAAGCTCGCGGTCATGTCATCGCGCAGTGCCCACCCCACCACCTGACGGCTGAACAGGTCCACCACTACGGCTAGAAACAACCAGCCTTCGTCGGTGGCGATATAGGTGATGTCACCCACCCAGGCCTTATCCGGTTGCGCCACATTGAATTGTCGATCCAGCAGATTCGCCGCAATCGGCCGGTCGTGATTGCTGTCGGTTGTGACCTTGAAGCGACGTTTGCCCTTGGCCCGGATGCCATGCAACTTCATGAGCTTTTGCACCCGATCCTTGCCCACCGGGATACCGTTACCCAGCAGCGACTTCCAGATGCGCGGCCAGCCATACGCGCCACGACTTTGAGCGTAGATCGCCTTGATGTGCACCAGCAACGCATCGTCGCTGAGGTGGCGGCGCTGGGTGGCACTGGCGCTGCGCACAAAATGTTCGTGGTAGCCCGCCACGCTCACCCTCAGCACCCGGCACTGCACCGAGATCGGCCATACCCGGCGGTGGCCCTGAATAAAGGCGTACTTCAACTCGATCCCTTTGCGAAGTACGCCGTCGCTTTTCCCAAGATGTCGCGCTCCATCTTCACGCGCGCCAGCTCGGCCCTCAGGCGGCTGATTTCCATCTGCTCGGCACTCACGGGTTTGCTGTCGGCCCCCTTGAGCTTGCCTGTGCGTTGTGCCTTGACCCAGTTGAATAATGTCTGATCCACCACGCCAAGCGTCCTGGCAACCGCCGCAATGCTCTGC
>JAYULP010000443.1:0-3078 GCA_043763445.1 Polaromonas sp. | reverse complement strand
CTGAGTTCTCGCGCAATGTGTTGACCAAATTCGCAGCCTTGGTGGCGTTGCCGGTGTTAGCAGCGTTTAAAAAACGCGTGGACCATCGTCGCTATAACGGCGCAGCACTGCTTGGCTTGCGTGGTTTGGTATTTAAAAGCCATGGCTCTGCGGATGCGTTTGCCTTTGAGTGTGCGCTTGTTCGAGCCTATGACGCTGTCCGCAATGATTTGCTGAGCCGCGTGCGCGAGCGTGTGGCTCATGCTGCGCCGCTGTTGGTGGCGTCGCATCCAGACGCAAGGTTGTCGCCCGTGCGCTTTAGCTTATCGCCAACTCAGCCGCACGACCAACAAGGCCCTGAACCCACCGAGTCTGCTCGCCTGAAGGTCAACACCCCAGTAGACACCACTGCGGGCTACACACTATGAGCGCTGCCCGTTACTCCCGCATCACCGGCACTGGTAGCTACTTGCCGCCGCGCCGGCTCACTAACGCCGACCTTGCTGCCGAGTTGGCCCTGACGGGCGTGGAGACCTCTGACGACTGGATTGTGGAGCGAACAGGTATCAAGGCCCGGCATTTCGCGGCAGCTGATATTTGTAGCAGTGACCTCGCGTTGGAGGCAGCGCGGCGCGCGCTTTTGTCTGCCAATATCCAAGCCGCTGACATTGACCTGATTATTGTGGCTACTTCCACACCCGACATGGTGTTTCCGTCAGTAGCCTGCATTCTTCAACGCAAGTTAGATGTTGCCGGCTGTCCGGCGTTTGACGTTCAGGCTGTCTGCAGCGGTTTTGTTTATGCATTAACCGTAGCTGACGCCATGATCAAAACTGGCGCAGCCACGCGCGCATTGGTTGTTGGTGCGGAAGTGTTCTCGCGTATCCTCGATTTTTCTGATCGGACTACCTGCGTTTTGTTCGGCGATGGTGCAGGCGCAGTAGTGTTGGAGGCCTCGCAAGAGCCAGGAATCTTGGCCAGCGACTTGCATGCCGATGGCAGGTATGTCGATATCCTTTGTGTGCCAGGCCACGTGTCGGGCGGTAGAGTCGTTGGCGAGCCTGTTCTTAAAATGGATGGGCAGGCCGTTTTTAAATTGGCAGTTGGGGTGTTGGAAAGCGCAGCTCGACGCACGCTTGCCAAGGCTAATTTAAGTGACACTGATATTGACTGGCTAATTCCGCACCAAGCCAATATTCGCATCATGCAAAGCACTGCAAAAAAGCTCAAGTTGCCGATAGAAAAATTGGTTGTAACAGTAGACCAACATGGCAATACCTCTGCCGCGTCGATTCCGCTGGCGCTTGATGTGTCGGTACGCAGCGGAAAAATAAAAAGAGGCGACACTCTGATGCTCGAAGGTGTCGGCGGCGGGTTTACTTGGGGAGCCGTATTGCTGACCTACTGATATCGCCGCTGCATGCGACCCACATCGCGTTTGCTGCGCTGCAAGCCACTTACCTGCTTGTATTATGTTGATGATGCAGACCTTCAAACGCCAAGAATGGATATGGGCTGTGATGGTATTCGCATTTGCTGCAGGCGGCTGGAAATGGGCGCAGCACCCGGCTGTAAGCCATTTCGCTACGGCCCCTGAACGGGCCGCCTTTGCTGCGGTCAAAAGTCAAGCAGCAACTGAGCCGTCGCCTGACGGGCAATTTCGGTTTGACGCTAGTTTTGTATCCGCCGCCCCGGGTCAAGCAGTTCATGCCGCTACCATGGTGGAGCTCAGTAATGGCGACTTGCGTGCGGTCTGGTTTTCGGGCTCGCGGGAGGGCGCGGGCGACGTCACGATTCAAACGGCAGTCATGGACGCAAGCCGTTTGCGTTGGGCCCCAAGTACGACTTTATTGAACCGCCAGCAACTCCAGCACGGCTTGCGTCGCTATGTCAAAAAACTCGGAAATCCAGTCATCGCGCGCGCACCGGATGGCGCGCTTATGTTGTGGACGGTCAATGTGTCCCTTGGCGGCTGGGCAGGCAGTTCGATTTCGTGGATGCGTTCTAGTGACGAGGGGCTGACATGGAGTCAACCTCAACGATTGGTTACTTCGCCCTTTTTGAACATCAGCACGCTGGTCAAGGCAGGCCCGGCCTTAATGACTGACGGGCGCATGGCGTTACCGGTGTACCACGAGTTTTTGACCAAATTTTCAGAGGTGTTGCAACTCGACTCGGCAGGGCGCATTTTGGACAAAGTGCGTATCCCAGCAAGTCACACCAGTTTACAGCCGGTACTGTTAAGCGCCGGGCCAAATAACGCGCAAATTTACATGCGATCGGGAACTGCGACTTCTTTGATGCGCTCTGAAACCACCAACGCCGGCGCTACCTGGTCGGCCAGTCAAGCCAGCTCTTGGCCCAACCCAGACGCATCAGTTGCAGGTGTAACGACAAGCCACAACCAATGGCTTGCTCTGAACCCAACAACCCACCATCGGCAGCAACTGGCATTGATCCAAGCGCCGCTGGGCGAGAGCTTTGACGGTGCGCCCGTTTGGATGGTGGAGTCTACCTCCCACGCCCCGGCGCAACGCTTGCCTGTAGCGCAATACCAGCGACTGCTAAGCGACGAGCTGCTGGCACGCGGTGCAAGCGTCGAACAGGCGCAAGCCTACGTAGCAAGCGCACAACGGCAGCTTTGTGGGCCAGTTCAGTGTTTGCAAGAGTTTTCGTATCCATTTTTACTGCACAGCCGCGACGGTTTTATTCATTTGCTCTATACGTGGCATCGAACGCGAATCAAGCATGTTCGGCTTGATCCGCGTCAGACCATGCTCGAAAAAAAGCCCCCGCCGTAAACCATGATGCGTACTACTGACTTTTTTGCGCTTGCAGGCATTGACCTGGTGGTCTGCGCTGTGTGGCTGTGTTTTTTGCACAGAGCGTCAGCACCCGGAGCGCGAGCGAGCATGCGCGTCATTGGTGCTGTAGTTGTTGTTTTTTTTGTTCTGTGGATTCCGTTAGGCTCTTCAGGCAGCGCCAAGTTACCAGTACTAGGTTATTTGCGCGGCTTTTTTTCAGACTTCAGCACCACGTCGCTGGTGCTGGCGAGCCTCGCTATTGGGCGGCGGCTTACCGGCGCCGCGCCAATTGCCC
>JAYULP010000442.1:0-3086 GCA_043763445.1 Polaromonas sp. | reverse complement strand
CTAGCCGCTTGCTGATGGGTTGCGTTCAAACTGTCTGGTCAGACAGATGGAGTCCAATGTGCGGTGCCGGCTGGCGCTCGTCGCAGCAACTAGCAGCATTTACCGCGGGCTAGCGCTTCATGGCAGCGCAGATGCAAGGGGGCGTGATGAGTCGCTTCAGTTGTCAACCTTGACACTGAACATCACCTGCCCACCGGAAGCAGGGCTCAATGATCCCCCAAGTTGCCATCGAATAGCCCCCACCGCGCCCACGGCTGGCGCGGTGATCAGCACGCAACTGCTAATGGCTAGTGGCAAAGGACCACAGCTGGCCCCTACAAACGAGGTGTAAGTCGGTGTTGCATCGCTCACCACAATAGTAGTGATCGGCGCGCTACTGTTGTTTTGGTAGCTTACGGTGTAAGTAATAACGTCTCCCGCCGACGCGGCTGTTTTGTCTGTTGCCTTCGTCAGCACTAAACCGGCAGAGCCAACGCCTACAGTGGTGCTGTCAGTAACAAACAAGGCCGCACTCAACAACGGATTGGTTTGGGTGTAACTGAAACTCGCCTGCACAGTGACCGTGTCTTGTACGCCAGTCGCCGTGCCCGGTGGAACACTCACTTTGTCGATCAAACAGAGCTGATCGCCTGCTAGCACCACTACCGCAGCGTTCAAAATCGTGTCGCCGGCGTCAATTTGGCCGTTGCAATTGACGTCTTGGTAAAGCGCGTACAACCAACCAGTAGCACTCACCGCAGTGAAAGTCACAGCGCCACCAGTGCCCGCATTAAAACGATGTGGATAAAACACGACACCGCCAGCAACGCCGCTTTGCAGTCCGTTGGCGGCAAAGCGATTGGCAGGAACATCGGCAAAATTAACATCAGTGAAAACACTGCCAGTCACATTGGTCAACGTCAGCGTGTCGGTCGCCCGGTCGTATGCACCGGCTGTCGTGCCTGCGGTACCGCCGGTGGACAAATAGCTGGCCAAATTGGTCTGGGTAACTTTCAGTACCGCCGACACAGCCGCTGTCGGCAGCCACAAGGTGTAGCTGCCGTCGCCCGCCGTGGTCGTCGAGTCGAACGTGGTAGAGCCGCTGCTGCTAGTGACTTTGACGGTAACGCCAGCTAGCCCCGCCTCCCCCCCATCGCGCACACCGTTGTTTGCCGCGCCGCCGCCGAAGCCGGTGTCAGCAAACACCACACCCGACAACTTACTGCCGTTGTACAAACCAAAGTTTAGATTTTGAAGATCGCTAGTGGCCACCTGAACATTAGACCGGCGTTGGTCGGGCATTTCAGTGCCCAAAAAGCCAGCGGGCAACGTAGGGGCGATGTCGCTCAGGCTGCTGTTGTCGTCAATAAAAATCACGTAAGTTCCCGCCGGCACGCCGCTTAGCTGATAAGCACCAGTTACGCTGTTGACAGCCGCTGCCCGCAAGGCTGTCGTGCCGCCCGTAGCCATCAGCTTTGCATACAGCACCTGTCCGGTGCCCGATTCACTGCCGTCAAACTGCAGGTTGTGGTTGGTGTCGTTGTACACAAAGCCGTTCAGCTGTACGCCCCCGGCGCCCACCGTTAGCACAGCGGTGTTGCTGATAAGGCCCGCCGTAGGTGACTGCGCGCTGGTAACACCGCTGCTGGTATTGGGCAGTGCTCCCGCCGTCGTACTGGTCACAACCACGGTAACCGTACACCCTCCCGCCGGCACGCTCGGTACCGTAAGGTTCAGTGCGTTGGTACCGGTGGCCCCGACCGCCAATGCCGGGCTGTTCGTGGCGGCTACGCAGGTGCCAGCAATCACAGTCGAAGCGGCGCTGATGTTGACCAGTGTGTCGGTAAAGTTGACGTTAGTCAGCGCTGACGCATTGCCATTGCCCAACGTAAATGTCGCTGTGCTGCTGCCCCCATTGGCAATAGTCGAGGGTGAAAACGCCTTGGCAATTGTTGGTTTAACCACTACCGTCAGGTCTACCGGGCCTGAGCCGGCGCCTGCAGTAACGGTTTGCGTAGTAGTTACACCGCTGACGCTGTTCGGATTGGCACCGAGCTTGGTGCTAGTGACCTGGACTTCGACTGAACAACCGCCGGGCGACAAATTGGGCACCGTCAGATTCAAGGCATTAGTGCCTGTAGCCCCAACCACCAGCGCCGGGCTGTTGGTAGCGCCAACGCAAGTTCCGCCTAACAAAGTTGATGCCACGCTCATATTGGTGAGCGTATCGGTAAAGTTTGCGTTAGTTAAAATTGACACATTCGCGCTGTCAAGGACAAAGCGGATGGTGCTGATGTCGCCGCTGCCGATAGACGGCTGTAAGAAAGTTTTAACAATAGTAGGCGCAGTCAAGGGCGGCGGAGTCACCGTTAAGTTGGCAAAAGCAGTAGCACTGGTGTTGGCATTGGTCGAGGTGGCTGTGCTGGTGGTGTTGACCAAGCCAGGTGAAGCCGCTGTAACGGTGCTTGTGACTGCTACGCTAATGCTGCAGCTTCCCGTTGCGCCGGCGTTAAAAGGCACAGTAGCGTTGCTGATGCCAATAGAAGTGTCATTTGCAGCGGTACCGGACGTTACCGTGCCGCCGCAGGTGTTGGTGAAAGCGGGTACAGAAAAAACTTTCAAGCCGGCTGGGAAAATATCGGTCAACGCCAAACCGGTAATGGCCTGTGCCGTCGAAGAATTGCTGATAGTTAGCGTCAGCGTGGTGCTGGAATTGGCCACGATGGTGCTTGGGCTGAAGCTTTTAGCTACCGACGGGGCCGCTAGCCGAACGGTCAAAGCAGCTGTAGCGGCGACCGTATTGGCGCCACCATTGGCGGTGCTGAGGAATCCGGCGCCGGGCGAAGCAGCAATGGTGTTCACATAGTCGCCGGCCAAGCTGGCTTTGACATTCACCACAATCGTGCAACTGCCGGTAGCAGGAATAGTGCCGCCAGTCAGCTGAACGCCGGCCGACCCAATAGCTAACGCGCCCCCTAAATTGTTAAGCAGCGAGCCACCGCAGCTGTTGCTGGTGCTAAGGTCCGCAATAGTCATCGCCCCCGGCGTTACTGCAAACGTGTCGGTAAAAGTTGTACCAGTCAGTGCCGTTGGGTTGCCATTAGCCA
>JAYULP010000441.1:0-7690 GCA_043763445.1 Polaromonas sp. | reverse complement strand
CCCCGTGCGCTCCTGTGCAAACTCCGTTGTGGCGCCAGTTGCAAGGTGCTGCCAGTTTGCTGCAAGCTGTTCGCGATGGCCAGTCGTTGACAGCCGCTTTGGAAGAGGTGGACGCGACGCTTCGTCCCGGTGTTCAGGCGCTGGGGTTTCACGCGCTGCGTTGGCTGGGTCGGGCCGAAGCTCTGCGCCAGCAACTGGCTAAACGGCCACCGCCGCCCGAGGCTGACGCGCTGCTGTGCGTCGCATTGGCGTTAATTTGGACAGAGCGCGACGCGCCATACAGTGCCTTTGTGTTGGTAGACCAGGCGGTCGAAGCGGCTAAACGCAGCGAAGGAACCCACCACCAGGCCAGTTTCATCAATGGTTGCTTGCGCGCGTTTTTGCGTGATCGCAACGCCTTAGTTGCCAAAACCGACAGCAATCCGCAAGCCATCTGGAACCATCCTCAATGGTGGATCGACCAGGTGCGAAAGGACCATCCGACGCAGTGGCAGGATATCTTGCGCGCCAACAACGCACGGGCACCGCTCATTTTGCGAATTAATGAGCAGAAAACGACGGTAGCCCGCTATTTACAATCCTTAGCTGCTATTCATATTGAAGCAACTGCGGTAGGCGAGCAGGGTGTGCTGTTGGCCAGCGCGCAGTCGGTCCCCTCGCTACCGGGTTTTGCACAGGGCGAGTTTTCGGTGCAGGACGCAGCGGCGCAGCGCGCTGCGCCGCTGCTGCTCGACGGGCTGCTGCCAGCAGCGCCTGGCCCGCTTCGCTTGCTCGATGCCTGCGCCGCGCCTGGCGGCAAAACTGCGCACCTGCTCGAGCGCGCAGCGGCTGACGTGGTGGCGCTGGACATTGATCCGCGACGCTGCGCGCGTATCACGCAGAACCTAGCGCGCCTTGGCTTGCGGGCCGATATTCGCGTTGGAGACGTCGCCAAGCCCGCCGACTGGTGGGACGGCCAGCTGTTTGACGGTGTGCTGCTGGACGCCCCGTGCACAGCGTCCGGCATTGTGCGACGCCACCCCGATATTCGCTGGCTGCGCCGCCCAACAGACATTGCTCAACTAGCGGCTATCCAGGCCCAGTTGCTGCAAGCACTGTGGCCGCTGGTTCGGCCCGGCGGGCGCTTGCTGTATTGCACCTGTTCGGTCTTCAAAGCTGAAGGGCATGCCCAGTCGCAATTGTTTCTTACGCGCCACACTGACGCTCTGTTAATGCCCGCTCCCGGTCATTTACTACCTCAAAGCGGGGCGAGCGATGCGCATTTGCCAGACAATTTAGCGGGTAATCATGACGGCTTTTACTACGCTCTTTTTGAAAAACGCCGCACCTGAGCGCGGCAGTCGAAGGCTGTCGGCGCTAGCGGGCATAGCGCTATCGCTGTTGCTATTGCTGAGCCTTAGTGTGAGCGCCTCTACCGAAATTACTAAGTTTCAGCTTGAACGTGTTGACGACGGGCTGGCACTGTCCAGCCAGCTGCAGTTTGACCTTGCACCCGTGGTAGAAGATGCGCTGCTCAAAGGCATTCCACTGTTTTTCGTTTACGAAGCTGACACTTACCGCGACCGGTGGTACTGGACAGACCCCCGGGTAGCCAGTGTCGCGCGTACCGTGCGCCTGGCCTACCAGCCGCTGACACGGCGCTGGCGCGTCAACATTGCCGCCGGGGTTATTGGTAACTCGGGCGGTTTGCGCGCCTCGTTGAATCAAAACTACGAGTCACTGGCCGAGGCGCTAACCGGTATCCAGCGGCTGACGCGTTGGCGGTTTGCTGAGCATGGCGAGCTCGCCGCCGACAGCGTTTATCGCCTGGAGTTCAGCTTTCGGCTTGATTTGTCACAGCTACCCCGGCCGTTTCAGATCGGCGTAGCAGGTCAGCCTGACTGGGCTGTTGCAGCGCAAATTAAGGAGCGAATTCGCCCTGAGTTGCTGCGCGCAGAAGCGGCGCGTTAGGTGGTGCAAACGATGACGCCCCAGAGTTCTTCAAGCCCAAAAAGTAGCCGCGCTTTTCGCTGGACGCTGGCGGTGGGCGCGGGCATCACCGCCGCACTGGGCTTGGTACTGCTTTTTTTACTCACGCAGGCCACTGACAACCGGCAAATGTACGAGCGCAACTATGTGCTGCTCTACCAGCTCAACATTGGTGTGGCCGCCCTGCTGGCGGCTGTGATTGGCTGGGTTGCGCTGCGGCTGGGACTGCGCTTGAAGCGCGGCCGCTTTGGTAGCCGCTTGTTGGTCAAGCTAGCCGCTATTTTCGCGCTGGTGGGTTTGTTGCCCGGACTGATGATCTACACCGTGTCGTACCAGTTCGTGTCCCGGTCAATCGAAAGCTGGTTTGACGTAGAGGTCGAGGGTGCATTAGCCGCCGGCCTGAACCTAGGCCGAGCCTCGCTGGACACACTGGCCAGCGAGTTGGCCAATAAAACCCGACAAGCCGCCAGCCAGCTGTCAGAGGTGTCAGACGCCAGCGCGGGTCTGGCACTCGAGCGTTTGCGTGAGCAGCTGCTGGTGAGCGACCTGGTGCTATGGTCCGCTGCCGGACAGATGATCTCCAGCGCTGGAGAGTCGCGCTTTGTATTGCAGCCCGAGCGACCGTCTGCGCAGCAACTGCGCAGCGCCCGCAGTCAGCGGGTGATCACTCAGATTGAAGGGCTGGAAGAAGTCGCTACTGCGGGCTCTGGCAGTATTGGCGAGCTGATCGCCGGGTCAGGTGTTGACCCAGGTGTGCGCAAAGCGCAAGAGATCAAGCCGCGCATCAAGGCAATTGCGGTGGTCAACAACGCCAACGTCGACATACTCGGCGAAGCTCGGTTTTTACAGCTCACTGAAACTATTCCCGCTACGCTGGTAGCCAACGCCACTGCAGTGCAAGACGCAAACCGAGAATATCAAGAGCGTGCGCTGGCGCGCGGTGGTCTGCGCAAAATGTACATCGGTACCCTGACGCTAAGCCTGTTTTTAGCGGTGTTTGGCGCTGTCTTGTTAGCCGTCATTTTGGGCAACCAGCTGGCGCAGCCGCTGCTGCTCCTGGCCGAAGGTGTCAGACAAGTCGCACGCGGCGACCTCACGCCTAAGGCCGCACTGCATGGCCGCGACGAGTTGGGCGGGTTGACGCGCTCGTTTCGTGACATGACGCAGCAGTTGCTTGAGGCACGGTCGGCTGTGCAACAAAGCATGAGCCAGGTTGATGCGTCACGCGCCAATTTACAAACTATTTTGGACAACCTTACTGCCGGCGTGATTGTGCTGGACGTGCGCGGCCATATCCAGTCAAGCAACCCGGGCGCCACACGCATTCTTCGTGCGCCACTGGCGGCCTACCGCAGTCGTGCTTTGGCCGATGTGCCGGGGCTAGAGCTCTTTGCCACGCAAGTCCAGGCGCAGTTTGCGGCAAAGCAAGCCGAGCATGTGAGCCCTGAGGGGCAGGCGGCGCAGCACAGTCAGGAACAGTGGCAGCAGTCTTTTGAGCTGCATGCCGATGCCTCAGGCCCGCTCGCGGGGGCAGATAACGCCACAGCGCTGATCGCACGCGGTGCAAAAATGCCTGGCACCGAAGAGTTTTTACTGGTTTTTGACGACGTGTCTGACATGGTGTCGGCTCAGCGCGCGCAAGCCTGGGGCGAGGTGGCGCGCCGCTTGGCACATGAGATCAAAAATCCGTTGACGCCGATTCGCCTGTCTGCCGAGCGGCTTGAGATGAAGCTCACCGGCAAGGTCGCTGCACCGGAGCAGGCGCTGCTGACCAAGTCGGTCAAAACCATCGTCGACCAGGTCGACGCATTAAAGCGGCTAGTCAATGAGTTTCGTGATTACGCGCGCCTGCCTGCTGCTGAGCTGCAGCCGGTTGATTTGAACGCGCTAATTAACGATGTGTTGCAACTGTACGCAAGCGACAACACGCTGACCCGTGTGCAAACCGCGCTGGACCCCGCTGCACCGTTGATTCGGGGCGATGCCCAGCAACTGCGCCAAGTGCTGCACAACCTGCTGCAAAACGCGCAGGACGCACAAGATGCACGCCAACTTCTGCCAGGCCAACAGCCCAGCGCGGTGGTGGTTCAAACTGACTATTTGGCGTTGTCGCATCGGGTGCGTTTGCGAGTACAAGACCATGGCGTCGGTTTTGCGGCCCATATCCTAAAGCGTGCCTTCGAGCCTTATGTGACGACCAAAGTCAAAGGCACCGGTTTGGGGCTGGCGGTGGTCAAGAAAATTGCCGATGAACATGGCGCACGAATCGATTTGTCCAACCGCATTGAGGGTGAGGGCGAGCACAGGGCAGTGCGTGGCGCGCAGGTCTCAATTTCGTTTACAGTTGCAGCATAGCAACACCTGCGCGTGCACTGCGGTGCGCCTAGCAGCGCGGCCAGTGGCGTAAAAGTGCAGTACCTAGCGAATATCAAGTAGCAATCAAAAGCAGGGCAAGCGCGTAACTATGGCAAATATTCTGGTGGTCGATGATGAATTGGGGATCCGTGATCTGCTGTCGGAGATATTAAACGACGAAGGCCATCATGTTGAGCTAGCGCAGAACGCAGCGCAGGCCCGAGCCGCCCGTTTGGTGGCCCGGCCCGACCTGGTGCTGCTCGACATCTGGATGCCCGATACGGACGGCGTGACCTTGCTTAAGGAATGGTCTGCCAGCGGTCAGTTGACGATGCCGGTGATCATGATGAGTGGCCACGCCACAATTGACACCGCTGTCGAGGCCACTAAAATTGGTGCAATGGCTTTCCTCGAAAAGCCCATTACCTTGCAAAAACTGCTTAAAGCGGTGGAACAGGGTCTAACGAAGTTGCAGCCGCGCAAGACACCAACAACCGGCGCAGTCGCCCACACCGTTGAGGTGACGCTAGAGGCCATGATGACCGGTAGCAAGTTGCCCGAACCGGCGAGTCTAGGCCCGCAGGCCGTTCAAAGCTTCGTGCTGGAAAAACCGCTGCGCGACGCGCGAGATGAGTTTGAAAAAGCTTACTTTGAATTTCATCTGGTCAAAGAGGGCGGCTCCATGACCCGGGTCGCTGAAAAAACCGGCTTGGAGCGCACGCACCTGTACCGCAAACTCAAACAGCTAGGCGTTGACCTTACGCGCGGGAAAAGAGCCGCCTGAGCTGATATACAATCTCTACTATAGGCCCGGTAGCTCAGTCGGTAGAGCAGAGGATTGAAAATCCTTGTGTCGGTGGTTCGATTCCGCCCCAGGCCACCATCCTTCTAAGTCCCTGATTCGTCAGGGATTTTTCGTTTCCGGCTTTTGCCGGTGAACCAAGCAGGTGATCCACCTCTCATAGAGGTTTGACCATGCTTTTGCCTCCTCACCTGCGCCGTTCCAGGCACGGCATCTACTATTTCCGCATCGTTTTGTCCGCCCCCATCGCGGCGGTTCTGGGTCAGCGCGAGCTTGTCCGATCCCTTGGTATTCGATCCCCTAAGATAGCAAGGAAATCTGGCTACCAACTTTCGCTCCAGATAACACCAATTCTTGAAGGGCTCCAACGCATCATGGCCATTGACCCTAACTCCATCCAAGAAGAAATTGGAGAGAAATTGGGGTCAGGTCTTGCATTCATACACTTTCATAGATTTTTTCACAATCCGACTAACCGTAGCGTAATTAATAGCAAACGTCTGCGCAATATCCTTCATGCTGTAGCAGCCGGTGGCGTAAGTCTGCGCTGCAGCGGTGTTGCTGTCGGTCATGGCGACCAACACGGCTAGATTGCCGTCAATTGTTTACACAACGATATCAACGATACGAACGATATGAACTTGGTTGTCCCCGAGGCAATACGCATGGCAAAACCAGTTGAACTGAATACGTACCTCAGCCAGCAAATCAACCCAGCGCTGGCGTTCAACATCGGAAAGCTAGATGTCCTCGCGTCGGTCGCCTCAAGCAGTGACGTGATACAGCCCGCCGGGGACTTCGATTCTTAGGAGTCCTGTCAGACGGTAGGATCGTGATAGTTTTGCGTTTTGTCGTAATTCAAGACCTGACCCTATTTTTTTGCTGACCCTATTTTTTTGTGCCATTTTTTTGACCCTATTTTTTCCTTCTTCCCTATTTTCTTTCGCTGCGACAATTCGTTGGGAAACACCGAAAGAAAAAATGGACGAAACGAACTCGCAGCAGGAACTTCAGACGGTTTACGTGCTTACGAATCCGGCGATGCCCGGTATCGTCAAGATTGGAATGACGCGGGCATCGGATGCGGGCGAGCGCATTGCAACGCTGTGTAGCAGCAGCGCGGTTCCACTTCCCTTCGATTGCGTCTATGCCTGCAATGTTCCGGACGCAAGAAAGGTCGAGCAGGCGCTTCATCTGGCGTTTGCTCCCGACCGCATCAATCCTTCGCGCGAGTTTTTCAGAACCAAGCCCAGTCAAGTCGTGGCCATTCTGGAGTTGTTGCACCAAAGTAGGGTCGTGACGGCGCAGGTTGAGGCACAGGCGGTGGCCAAGACAGACCCTGAAGCACTTGAATCCGCAGTCAAGGACAAGCGAAAAATGCGTCCAAAGATTGACTATGTGGCGATTGGTTTAAAGGTCGGTGACGTTATTACCTTCAAGGATGGCGTCACGAGTGCAGCGATTGCCGGGCCGCACACGGTGGTCTACCAAGGCGAGGAATCATCATTGCAGCGCGTTTCGCTTAGGCTCATGCCTGAAATCGTTGGCCGGGGTGTGGCTTCGAAGCTGCACTGGTCGTTCAATGGTCAATCCCTGGCAGATCTTTACGAAGAATTTCATGGCGATGAGGAGTAAGAACTACATCGCGCTTGTGGTTGACACGAAGCCCTGTGTCCACAAGCTCAGCTTGCACCCGAGCACGTCCACAGGTGTAGTCACTCATAGTGTGAATTTACCGAGCCTGCTCGGTCATGACTTGATCGCTCAAACTGCGCTGACTTGGCACACGGTGGCACCAGTCGTAGTAGCCGTTGGTTGATACGCCTAGGTGGTGACACATGGCTTGGGTGGGTAAGACGGCTTGGTTTGCTTGGGAATCAGCGTATGAATGTCTTGTCGACACCGCTGTCCTTGTTCGCAAACCAGGTCGTAGCTTTTGCCAATATGTCGCGCTCCATCGTGATTTGGCGCATCTGGCGCCGTAGTTCGTATAGCTTTTGGCGTTCAGCCGTGGTCAGTTGCATCTGAGCGCCCACCTCCGAGCAGATCAGCTGGGGCTTGGCGCACCCACGCACTGATGCTGGTTTCATGACAAACAAACCCTTTGGCCAGCCCACCGACTTTGCGCCCGGCGGCTAGCAGTTCAACTATTTATTGGCGAAATTCAGGCGCGTACGCCCCTCGACTTTGACTCATATTGCACTGTCTTTGACAGAACAATAATGTGTCCGCTTCAAAGGGGCAACTTCAATTTTGCTTGGTACAGCCAAGTACAGCACTGAGGCAACGAAATTTACGGCCTACTAGCGACCATCGCGAAGCGCTATTTCCGCGCTGCTAGCAAACTCGTCACCGGTTGTGTGGCCAGCCAATCGGCGTTGCGGCTGACTAAAACTAGGTGGGGCAAAGTCAACGCGGTTAGTGCGACTAGCAGCCCGTTGAGCACACCACCGTATTCAGCCCAAGTCGATAAGGTGCTGCTCAAATACCATCCTAGTGTGACCAGTAGTAACAATGTCGCCGCGCTTGTGATAATTACCGCAGCCGCAAACGGTTGAGTTTGGG
>JAYULP010000440.1:0-17727 GCA_043763445.1 Polaromonas sp. | reverse complement strand
CGGCGCGGGCGGTGGCGCTCACGCGGCCTGCTCCGCCTGGTCTTGCAGCAGCCGTGCGGCATTGAGGCCAGACTTCAAACCGTCTTCGTGAAACCCGTAGCCTGCCCAAGCGCCGCAAAAATAAGTGTGCCGCTGGCCTTGTAAAGCGGGCAACTCTTGCTGCGCACGAATGGCGGCCAAGTCAAACACCGGGTGTGAGTAGTCATATTCGCCCAGGATGTGTCTGCGCTCAATTTCACGTACCGGGTTGAGCGAGACCACAACGCTTTGGGTAAAAGGCAGCGGCTGCAGCTTGTTGAGCAGGTAGTGCAAACACACCCTGGCGCACTCGCCGCCCCGCGCTTCGTTGCGCTCGTAGTTCCAGGCGGCCCACGCCAGTGGACGTGTAGGCAGCACCGAGGTGTCGGTGTGCAGCACTGCGCGGTTGGGCTGGTAGCAAATAGCGCCCAGCACCGCTTGCTCGGCCGGGGAGGGCGCGTGCAACATGGCCAGCGCCTGGTCGCAATGGGTAGCGATGATGACCTTGTCAAAGCGCTCGGTGGCCGCTGCCGTGGTGATGGTCACGCCAGCCGCGTCCCGCGCGATGGCCAGCACTGGGCTGTTAAGCCGCTTGTCGGCGACGCGGGCGATGATTTTTTCGACATAGTGGCGCGCACCACCTTCAACCGTCCACCACTGCGGCCGGTCGGTAATTTGAATCAAGCCATGGTTGTGGCAAAACCGGATCATGGTGGCCACTGGAAACTGCAGCATTTGGTCGGTGGGGCAAGACCAGATGCAGCCCATCATGGGCAGAAAATACCAGTCCCGAAACTCGTCAGAAAACTTCTCGGCGCGCAAAAAATCGCCCAGCGGCTGCAGCATGGCGGTGTCGGCCCCAGCAGTTGCCAGCGCGGTTGTGACGCGGTTAAACCGCACAATGTCGGCCAGCATCCGTAAAAATTTGGGGTTGACCAGGTTGCTTCGCTGCGCAAATACGCTGTTCAGGCTCGCGCCACTCCACTCCAGGCCCCGGCCCCGCATCGCGTCAGGCACCTTGACCGAAAACGACATATCCGACTTGGCCGTAGCCACGCCAAGCTCCGCCAACAGGGCTATCAACTGGGGATAAGTACGCTCGTTAAATACCAAAAAACCGGTGTCAACACCATGGGTTATTCGGTGCTCAGGACCGTTGGGGCCAGCCAGCGTGACGTCAACGGTGTGCGTGTGGCCGCCGTAGTAGTGGGCCGACTCGAACAACGTGATGTGGGCCAGCCCTTGGAGCCGGTGCGCGGCAGCTAAGCCTGCAATACCAGAGCCGACGATAGCCACACGCTGCACAGCGGCAACGGCGCTTAAAACCGGGCTTGTCATGCCGCCCGCCGAACGGTAAGCGCACCGCAAAGCGCCGGGCGCTGGCTCAACAAGTGGGCCACCACTGACATGGCGCGGACCACACCAAAGCTTCGCGCCGCACATCGCCATAACGGCAGGTTGTTGTCAAGACAGGCGTGGTTGTGGTGTTTTTTTACAGGCATAGCTCTAGCATGGCGGGGCGAAGTTCGTCAGGTGTGTGACGTGCAGTGTGTGGTGTGAGGCAGGCGACAAAGTCGGCGGCGAGGGCAGTCACCGTCGCTGCATAATAACCATGAGGTTAAATAGTGACCGACCAGTTATTTTTTGTCAATGGGTTGACGCTATGGCGGCCGACCTGCCGACAAAAGCAGCTGAATTTTTCAGGCGCGGCTCAGCGAACTGCCAGCTGCTTTTCAAGCTCTTGCACAAAAGCGCTGCTGTCAGGCGCAGTCATTGCGTTAAAGCTCACTGCGCTGACGCCGTCACGCGCAATCACATACTTGTAGAAGTTCCAGCGCACTGGCGTGTCGGTTTTGTCGGCCAGTTGCTTAAACAGCGGGCTGGCGTCTTTGCCAGTGACCGTTGTTTTTGTGAACATCGGAAACTTCACGCCAAAGGTGTTTTCACAAAACGCGGCGATGTCTTTGTTGCTGCTTTTTTCTTGCGCAAAATCGTTGGACGGAAAGCCCAACACCACCAGGCCGCGGTCCTTGTATTTTTTGTAGACGGCTTCCAGCCCTTCATACTGCGGGGTGAAACCACAAAAGCTCGCTGTGTTCACCACCACCACGACCTTGCCGCTGTACTGGCACAGCGACTGGGGTTTTTCGTCCTGCAACCGTAAAAAATTGTGCTGCAGCAGCACGGAACATGCCGCCGTGGCGTTGGCCGCTGGCGCGCTTGGGCCGGCTGTGGCCGCTGCAGCGGGCAAACTAAAAATCGGCCACAGCAGCAGTGCCACGCGAGCTCCAAAAGACGTTGTTGACATGAGCAACTTTCTAAATGAGGATCAAAACAAAAAAACCGGTGCAAAAAACTTGATGGCAATGTCTCGATTGTGAGCCGACGCCTAGCGCGGATAAGTTCAGGGGGTTTTTGTGGTTTTCACCTGGTGTGCAAACAAGGTTTGGCCCGGCGGTGTGGCGTTTTAGCGCCGCAGGAGCTGGCAAAACAACAGCTGCAGTCAGACTCGGGCGTATTTTGGTAGCGTATTGGCTGGGCGTGCCCTGCTGCGAGAGGCCTTTTTTGCGGCTTGTATTCAACGCCAATGCCACTATTTATCACGCATGCTGCCTAAAATAAAGTTCAGGTGCCCACCACCTCAAAAAAAAGCACTTGGCTGGGGGTTTGCATCCAATGGTGGTTGTGCCCCGTAAAACCAAGACAGTGTTGCTGCGATGGCCTTGTGCTTCGTCAGAACCTCGCTCAGACGTCAAGGAGTTTTCATGCTGTATCCCGAATTGTTCAAACAACTTGAGTCCGTCCGCTGGGACATGGACAAAGACATTCCGTGGGCCAGCTTTGACGCCTCAAAGCTCACTGACGAGCAGGCCGAGACCATCAAAATGAACGCCATCACCGAATGGGCTGCGCTACCGGCCACGGAAATGTTTTTGCGCGACAACAAAGACGACAGCGATTTTTCAGCTTTTATATCCATCTGGTTTTTTGAAGAGCAAAAACATTCGCTGGTGCTAATGGAGTACCTCAAACGCTTTCGGCCGGAGCTGGTGCCAACCGAGCAGGAGCTGCATGCGGTGCGTTTCGAGTTTGAGCCCGCTCCCGCTTTGGAGACGTTAATGCTGCATTTTTGTGGCGAGATTCGCTTGAACCACTGGTACCGGCGGGCGGCCCAGTGGCATTCCGAGCCGGTTATCAAACAGATCTACACCCAGCTCAGCCAAGACGAGGCGCGCCACGGCGGCGCTTATTTGCGCTACATGAAGCGGGCCATCGGCAAGTTTGGCAATGAAGCGAAGTCAGCGTTTAGCAAAGTAGGTGTGCTGATGGCCAGTGCACGGCGCACAGCGCAGGCTTTGCACCCGACCAACTTGCATGTCAACAAGGTTTTATTTCCGCGCGACACTATCCAAAGCCGACTGCCTGACCCCCAGTGGCTCGAGCGTTGGCTTGACACACAGATCAAGTTCGATGCGGTATGGGAGGGCAAAGTGGTGGACCGTATTTTGCACAACCTGAGCCTGCTGATGAACCAGAGCTTTAAAACCGTGCAAGAGCTGAACCGTTTTCGCAAAGACATCAGCAAAGAGCTGGCGGGCACCATTGCGGCCGAGTCCAAGCCTCAGGCCACATGAGGCGGGTTGTGTGAGCCAGCCGGTTTTCCTTAAAAAAATTGTGGATCGCACCGACTTGGTGGCGCGCCTTGCGCGACTGCCGCGCCCAATCGTTTTCACCAACGGCGTGTTTGATGTGCTGCACCGGGGCCATGTTACTTACCTGGCCGCCGCTCGCGCTTTGGGCGGCACGCTGGTGGTGGCCTTGAATACCGACGCGTCGGCCCGCCGTTTGGGCAAAGGCCCTGACCGACCGTTGAACAACGAGGTTGACCGGGCGGTGATGATGGCAGCGCTGGAGTCAGTCAGTGTCGTCAGCTGGTTTGACGAGAGCACCCCGCTGGCGCTGATTGCCGAGTGCCGCCCCGACCTGCTGGTCAAAGGCGGCGACTACGACATGGACGCGCTGGCTGAGACGGCCGTCGTGAAAGCCTATGGCGGCAAGGCGCAGGCCATTGCCTTTGTAGACGGTTACTCGACCACCGCGCTAGTCAAAAAAATCCGTGACACAGCACAGGACGACTAAACCGGCTCACACCCGCTTGGCGATCAGCACGGCGTTGGCACCGCCAAAGGCAAATGAGTTGGACATCACCGCCGCCATGCCCGACTTCGTTCGGGCGGTCAGCGCGATGTAGTCCAGACAGCAGCGCGAATCCGCTGCCTGCAAAAACGCTGTGGGCGGCAGCGCTCCACGGCGCAAAGCAAGGCAAGTACTGCCGCTACAAACGCTATCGCCCCTGCGGCGCCAATGGCGTGAGGTAGGTCAGCAAGGTTTGAAGGCAAAGCATTTGACACCTCCTGGTCAGGCAAGCGGCGGCGAAAGGCGTACACCGCGTAGCGACGCGCCAATGCCCAGCAACGTACTGTAGCGATTGACAGTGGTTCATAGTGGTTCATAGCGATTCATGATGGTTCATAGCGGTTGACGACGGCTCATGACTGTCAACAGATCAGTTAACCGCACTGAACCCTGTCGCCATGGTGGAAAACTGGGCTGCAATAGGCCACATTGGGTCGTTTTGGGCTGTTTTGGGCTGTTTTTGGCTATGGCCGTTGTTTCTTATGCCTGTAGTGCTATGAAAAAAATAGCGGCTAAGCGCTGGGCTGCGGCGCGCCCAGCGTCGCATTGCAGAGTGCCTGAATGGCGCTGCGTTCATCGGCTAAGGTGTCAGCGTTGACCTGGGTGGGCGCTTCATTGAGCCGCGCTTGGTGTTGCGCCCGCCGCAAGGTGCGGTAGGCCACCGCGGCGTTTTCACCCACGCCGCTGGGCAGCAGGCCGCTGGCTTCAGCTAGGCGCAGCAAGGTGATGTTGCCCAAGTTGGGCGTTAGCCCGGGGTGGGTTCGGGCCTGTCCCAGCACCAAAAACTGCATTGCAAACTCGGCGTCCACCATGCCGCCGGCGCTGTGCTTCACATCAAATTTTCCGGCTTTGACAGGGTGCGCCAGCCGGACTTTGGCGCGCATGGCGACCACCTCGCGCTGCAGCGCCTGAAGGTCGCGTGGGGCAGTGATGACGCTGCTGCGAATGCGCTCAAACCGCTCGCGCAGCGCGGGCGTGCCGTACACGCAGCGGGCACGCGTCATGGCCTGGTGCTCCCAGGTCCAGGCGGTGTTGCTGCCGCGTCCCAGCTGGTAGTTCTCAAAAGCGCAAATGCGGGTTACCAGCAGCCCAGAGCTGCCGTTGGGCCGCAGCGCGGTGTCGATCTCGTACAGGTCGCCCTCCGCGGTTTTCACCGTTAGCCAGCTGATGAGCTTGCGCACCAGCGCGCCGTACACCTCAGCGGCTTGTTCGTGGGCGTCGTCATAGACAAACACAATGTCCAGGTCACTGCCGTAGCCCAGTTCGCGGCCGCCGAGTTTGCCGTAAGCAATCACCGCAAACTGCAGCGGTGTGGCGTCGCTGCGGTGGCGGTATTTCAAACGCGCCCAGCTCCAGTCAATCGCTGCTTGCAGCACCGCGTTGGCCAGGTCGCTGAGGTCGTCTGCTACCTGCTCGACCGACAGCCGGCCCTCGAGGTCGCGGGCCAACGTGCGAAACACTTCAGCATGCTGGGCACGGCGCAGCACATTCAAACAGGTCTCCTCGTCGTCCTCGCCGGTGTAGTGCAGTGACGTCAGGCGTGCAACCAATTCGGCGCTGAAGGCCGGGGCGTCAAAGCGACGGGTCATCAGCGCCCGGCTCGCCAGCTCGTCAATCACCCCAGGGTGCTGCAGCAAGTAGCGCGCTGGCCACTTGGCCGAGCCCAGCAGGTGCAGCAGGCGTTCGTGTACGGCCGGGCGCTCCAGCAGCAGCGCTAGGTAGCTTTCACGGCGCAGCAGCGACTCGATCCAGTCCATCAGGCGAATGGCCGCCTCTTCGGTGACGCGGCCCGCGATGAGCCATTCACCGGTGCGCTGTACCAGCTGGCTTAGCCGGGCGCTGGCGTCTTCGCGCAGCGCGCTGACGCGGGCGTGTGCACACCATGCCTTTAAGCGCGCGCGAAACGGCGCCGGCCACTGCGTAGGCAGCTGTTGCAGCAGGCTCTCCAGCGGTGCGGGGCTGGCGGTGGCGGCAGTGCCGGCCCCTGACGGCTGTTTGTGGCACGCCTTGCAGTCGCGGTTGCCGCCTAGCAGTTTGTCGAACTCACCGGCTACCAGTTCGCGGTGGGTGTCCAGATCATTTAAAAACTGGCAGTGGGCTGGCACCGATTGGGCGGTGCCAGTGTTCAGCGCCGCGCTGTGGGTGTAGCCGTGCGTGTCAGCGATCCAGTGCAGGTCGTCGTCCCGGGTGGGCAGCACATGGGTTTGCTGGTCGTCAAGGTACTGGATACGGTGCTCGGTGGCACGCAGAAAGTTGTAGGCCTCGGTCAACGCCTGGGCAGTCGCTTGCGGCATGAGCCCGGCGTGGGCGAGCTTTTGCAGGGCCACCACTGTGCCGCGTGTGCGCAGCTCGGGAAATTGGCCGCCGCGCACTACTTGCAGCAATTGCACTGTGAACTCAATTTCCCGGATGCCGCCGCGCGAGATTTTGACGTCATTGGCGCGCTCGGGGTGGCCGGCGCTGCGCCGAGCAGCATGCTCTCGGATCTGCTGGTGCAGCACACGCAACGCGTCAAACACGTTGTAGTCCAGGTAGCGACGAAACACAAACGGCAGCACCGAGCCGCGAAGTGCCTGCGCCGAGCCGTCCGCCACGGCTGAGCGCGGCGCGACCACGCGGCTTTTGAGCCAAGCAAAACGCTCCCACTCGCGGCCCTGGGACTGGAAGTAGCTGTCCAGTGCCGCCAGCGACATCGCGCTCGGGCCCGAGCCGCCGTGCGGGCGCAGCGCTAGGTCCATCCGAAACACCAGTCCATGCTCAGTGGTCTCACCGATCAGCGCGTACACCGCCTTGACCTGCGCTGCAAAGTACTCTTGGTTGGTGATCTGGCCCCGCCGCTTGCCGGGCCCACTGGCGCTGACATTGGCGTCAGTCTGCGGTCGGCCGGCGGTATCGCCTTCGTGGTCGTAGATATAAATCAGGTCAATATCGCTGGACACATTGAGCTCGCGCGCCCCTAGTTTGCCCATGCCAATGACCCACATCTGGGCGCGTTGTCCGTCCGGGCCGGCCGGCGCGCCATGCAGCGCGTCCAGTGCGGCGCTGGACTCCTGCAGCGCCACGTCCAGCGCCAGCTCAGCTAACTCGGTCATCGCGTGCAGCACCATCGGCAACGCGTCGGCTGGGCTCAGCGGGCCGTCGCAGTCCAGCACCACCAGCCGCTCCATCACCAGCTGGCGCAGCACCCGCAGCGCCGCGCCAGTCGCTAGCGGTGTGGCGCGCAGTGCCAGCAGTGCCAGTCGCATGGTGTGCGCGGTGGGCGGGCCAGCGGGCAGCACGGCCAGCACAGTGTCGTAGCGGCGCCGGATGCGCTGCACAAACCGGCTGTAGCTGGACAGGCTGGCCAGCTGGCCGACGCTTTGGGCTGTGCCCCTAAGCTGTGCAGTCATCAAAGCGCTCCGTAAGTTTCATTTTTTGGCCGGTGTAGGCGGGTGCCGCGCAGTGTTTAGTTGGGCAACGCCCGCCTAGCTCGGCAGTCATAATTACACTGCTCATGTCGCTTGTAATTCCCACGCTTTTAACCCCTTTTGAGCCAGTCGCTAAGCCGTCTGCGCGGCTGCGCTGGCTGGCGTTTGGCGCTGGCGTGCTGCTGTGGCTGCTGGTCGCTGCTTGGGCGGTGTTTGGTGTGACCTGGCTGGTCATTCATGGCGCGATTGTGCCGCGAATCGGCGAGTTACGCCCGCAACTCGAAGCCCAAGCTACACGCGCCCTTGGCGTGCCGGTTCGCATCGGATTCATCAGCGCTACCTCCAGCGGACTGGTGCCATCGTTTGAGCTTCGGGACGTGTTGCTGCTGGACGCCCAAGCCCGCGTAGCGGTCAGCGCGCCGCTGGTGGTAGCGACGTTGTCACCGCGCTCATTGCTGCGCCTTGGCTTCGAGCAGCTGGTCATTGAGCAGCCCGCGCTGGACGTTCGCCGAACCGCCGACGGCAGGGTTTATGTTGGTGGACTAGACGTTTCAGCCGGCACGTACACCGATGGCAGCCACAGCCGGGCCGCTGACTGGTTGTTCTCCCAGACCGAGGTGGTGCTGCGCGGCGGCCACTTGCGCTGGACCGACGAGCTGCGGGCTGCGCCCGCGTTGGCAGAGCCACTGCAGCTCGAACGGGTGGACCTGCTGCTGCGTAACCGAGGCGGGCGCCATGCAATGCGGCTGGACGCTACGCCGCCGCCCGAGTGGGGCGAGCGCTTTTCGCTGCGCGGGCGTTTTACCCAGCCATTGTTGAGTACCGCCCAAGGTGACTTTGCCAGCTGGTCGGGACAGCTGTTTGCTGAGTTTGGCCGCGCTGACGTCTCACGCCTGCGGCACTACATCAAGCTGGACGCTTTGGGCACGGTGTCCATTGACCTGCAAAGCGGCAACGGTGCAGTACGCGGCTGGGCTGATGTCCGCCGTGGCAGGGTGACCGGCGCCACGGCGGACGTGCTGCTCAACAACCTTGACATGCGGCTGGGCCCCGCGCTGCAGCCGTTGGCATTTTCTAGCGTAGCCGGCCGGGTGGGCGGTGTTCAGCGCCCAGATGGTTTCGAGCTCAGCACCACCGCTTTACGCTTTACGCTGCAAGACGGTCCGAGCTGGCCCGGCGGCAATGTGGCATTGACGCATAAAGACGCCCACGGCAGCACGCTAGCCCAGACGGCGCTGAAAGCTGACCGGCTTGACCTTGCCGCGCTGGCGCAAATTGCCAGCCGACTGCCACTGGCGCCCGCATTCCACACAAAAATTGCTTCTTTTGACCCCAGCGGAGTGGTGCAGGCGCTGCAGGCACAGTGGCAAGGCCCGCTAGAGGCGCCGCTGACTTACACCGCCAAAGGTCGAATCGAGGCCTTGCGCTTGGCTGCGTTGCCGGCGGTGACGCTGCCCGTGGCTGCCTCGTCGGCTGCAGCGGCACCGCCAGCGCCGGCTGCCATTGGCCGGCCCGGCCTGGCGGGTGCCAACATCGACTTTGACCTGAACCAGTCCGGCGGACGGGCCACGGTCCGGGTGGTAGCGGGCTCACTTGAGCTGCCGGGCGTGCTCGAAGACCCACGCGTGGCCCTGGACTCGATGTCGGCCGAAGCCTTGTGGACGCACAGCGGTGCTCAGCGTCAGCTGCAATTGCGCGACCTGCAGTTCGCTAACGCCGACGCCCAGGGACGCGGCCAGCTCACTTGGCGCTCGGCCGATGCGCGCGGCCGGGCGCCTTCGTCCAGCACCATCGACTTGCAAGGCAGTTTGAGCCGGGCCAACGGCGCGCAGGTGCACCGTTATCTGCCGCTGGTGCTGCCGGCCACAGCGCGGCACTATGTGCGTGACGCTGTGCTGCAAGGGCAACTGAGTGATGTCAAGTTCAAGGTTGTCGGGCCGGTGCAGAGCATTCCGTTTGTTGACGCTGCGGCAGGTGATTTTCGGATTTCGGCCAAGGTCCACAACGGCTACTTCGCTTATGTGCCGCCCCGTTTGCAGTCGGCGGGGCAAAAACCGTGGCCCGCGCTGACCGCATTGAACGCAGAGCTGCTGTTTAACCGTGCTGCTATCGACATCAAGGGCGCGACCGGCGGCGTGCAAAACCTGCCGGGGCTGCAGCTAGTCAAAGGCGATGCGCGCATACCGGAGGTGACCAAAAGCGCCACGGTGGAAGTGAGCTTAGCGCTCAAAGGCCCGCTGGGAGAGGCGCTGCGCTTTGTCAACACCTCGGCGCTGGCCGACATGACCGGCCAGGCGCTGGCGGGAGCCACCGGCACTGGCCCAGCGGAGTACCGCGCCAAGCTGAGCCTGCCGGTGTTGGCGATGCAGAACGCGCGGGTTGACGGCGCGGTGGTGCTGCCCGGCAACGACCTGCGTTTTATCGCTGCAGCACCGACCCTAGGACAGCTCAAAGGCACTGTGGCGTTCAGCGAACGGGGCTTTTTTGTGGCCGATGCGCGGGCAAAGTTGCTGGGCGGCGACGTGCGCATTGACGGCGGTATGCGGGCTGGGCCGCGGCCAGGCGCTGGCGCTGGCGACGCGCCGGCCAACGCCGCGTTTAAGGCACAGGGCACGCTGACGGCAGACGGCTTGCGGCAGGCCGATTTGGGTCTGTCCGGTGCGCTGGCCCATTTAGCGCAAAGCACCTTTGGCGCGGCGGCGTACAGCGCCACCTTGGGCTTCAAACGCGGCGCGGTCGAGTTCAGCCTGGCCAGCAGCTTGCAGGGACTGGGCTTGAGTCTGCCCGCGCCGTTTGCAAAAACGGCAGACAGTGTTTTGCCTTTGCGGGTGGACAAGACGTTGCTGCCAGAGTCCACCGCGCCGGGGCAAAAACTGCAGGATCGGCTGTCGCTCAGCTTGGGTGCTGCGCCGGGCGCCGCAAACGGTGTGGGCGGGGTGGCGCGCACCGCGGCACCGGCCAGCGCAGCCGTGGGCGGCGTGCTGGGTTTGACCTATGTACGTGAGCTTACCGGCGATCAGCCGCGTGTGCTGCGCGGCGCGCTGGCGGTGGGGCCGGGCAGCCAGACGTTGAGCCTGCCCGAGTCTGGCGTGGCCGCCAATGTCAACTTGCCCGTCGTTGACCTGGACGCCTGGGGCAAAATTCTGGACGACTCGCCAACGGGCACTGTCGCCAGTACGGCGTCGGCAGCGCCTGCCGCAGGCCGCACCAATTTGACAGTGCAGGCTTACTTGCCCACGACACTGGCGATTCGCGCCAACGAGCTGGTGCTGCAGGGCCACCGACTGCACCGGGTAGTGGTGGGCGGCACCCGCGAGGGCAGCGTCTGGCGGGCCAATCTGGACGCCACCGAGCTCAATGGCTATCTGGAGTTTTATCAGCCGGGCCGAGCCAGCGCCAATAGCCCCACCGGCGGGCCGTCAGGGCGGCTGTACGCCCGGCTGTCGCGGCTGAATCTTGCCGCCAGCGCCGCCAGCGACGTGGAAGCGGTACTGAGCGAGCAGCCCGCCAGCATTCCGGCACTCGACATCGTGGTCGAGGATGTGGAGTTGCGCGGGCGCAAACTCGGGCGTGTGGAGATCGACGCCGTCAACCGCAGCGCCGCCACCTCCGGCAGTGGGGTCCGGGAGTGGCGGCTGAACAAATTCAATGTGATCTTGCCAGAGGCGCGGCTGACGGCTACCGGCAGCTGGGCAGCCCTCAATGCCCGTGCCGACACCAATTTGGCTACCGGCGCGGCCCACCCGGTAGCCGACCGCCGCCGCAGCGCGATGAACTTCACGCTGGACATTGCTGACTCGGGCGAGTTGCTGCGGCGTTTTGGTATGGCCGACGTGATTCGCCGCGGCAAGGGCAAACTGCAAGGACAGGTGGCCTGGATTGGCTCGCCGCTGAGTCTGGACTACCCGACGCTGGCCGGGCAATTCAATGTCAGCCTGGAGTCCGGTCAGTTCATCAAAGCTGAGCCCGGCTTGGCCAAGCTGTTGGGCGTGCTGAGCCTGCAGTCCTTGCCGCGTCGCTTGACGCTGGATTTTCGTGATGTGTTTTCTGAAGGCTTCGCGTTTGACTTTGTCCGCGGTGACGTCACTATTGAACACGGCTTGGCGCAAACCAACAACTTGCAGATGAAGGGCGTCAACGCCGCAGTGCTAATGGAGGGCCGCGCTGATCTTGCACACGAAACGCAAAACATTCATGTCGTGGTGGTGCCTGAAATCAACGCCGGCACCGCCTCGCTAATTGCCACGGTCATCAACCCGGTCATCGGCCTGGGCACCTTTTTGGCGCAGGCTTTTCTGCGCCGCCCGCTGATGCAAGCGGCCACCCAAGAGTTTGATATTGACGGCACTTGGGCCGAGCCCCGCGTCACCAAGGTCGACAAAAGCGCCCGAGCGGACGACCAAGCGACGCCCAAAGCCCCAGCTACCCCGTAAAAAATGCGCTGAAACAAGCGCTGCGCCGATGAAAGTTGCCGCCATTCAAATGGTCTTTACCGCCGCGCTGCAAGCCAACTTGCACACCGCTGCGCGCTGACTGGCGTGCGCTGCTGCCGCTGGCGCTGAGCTGGCGGTGTTGCCCGAGTATTTTTGCTTGGTGGGGCTGCACAACACCGACAAGCTGTCAGTGCAAGAGCCCTCTAGGCACGGTACGGTGCAAGACTTTTTGAGCCGGCAAGCACGCCCCGCGAGAGCTGTGGATTGTGGGCGACACCTTGCTGCTGGCCACGGCCCACCGCGCAGCGGATTCGGTCAGCCCAGGCCCGACAAGCCAGGCACGCAACGCTAGCTTGGTGTTTTGCCCCACCGGCGCTTGTGTAGCGCGCTACGGCAAAAGTCACCTGTTCCGGTCTACCCAAGGGCACCAAGCTTATGACGACACGCGCGTGCTGCTGCCCGGCGACGCGCCGGTTATGTTTGCCCTGCCGTCACGCGACGGCCACACCTGGCACATCGGCTTGAGCGGCTGCTGCGACCCGCGTTTTGCAGCGCTGTACCGCGCTTACGCCTAACAAGGCGCCGATTTGCCGCTGGTGCCCAGCGCGTTTACCTACACCACCGGCCAAGTGCACTGGGGCGTGTTGCTGCGCGCCCGGACCATTGAAAACCTTGCCGTTGTGGTGGCCGCCGCGCAAGGCGGCGTGCACAGCAACGGTCGGCGCACTTAGGGCTACAGCCTGGTGGTGGAGCCGTGGGGCGAGGTGATGGCTCACCGTGCCAGTGGGCCCGCTATGGTGCTGGCCGAGTTGGACGCGGCCGGGCTGGCGCGCCTGGCCAGTCTGGCCTGATCAGCGGCGCGCAACTTCAACAGCGCCAAAGACAGGGATGGCGTACAACACCCTGCAATTTGCGGCAAAACCGACTCGGACGGCCTGCTGCGTTACTTTTTTTGCCAACAGCGGCACTGTTGGCAAAAAGCGCTGTGTAGCTCCGCCAGCGTCGTAGCACCACAGCTAGGCCGGAGTTGTAAAAGCCATCTTTGAGTCTCGATCCGCATGGCAGCGCTTGCTTTATGCAAGCGCTGTTGCCCGGACAGCTGCGTTTATGCAGGAGCCAAGGGACAGCCGAGTCGACGTCCTGACTTGCGTGCCGGCACAACAATCAAGCCGTCGCGACTATCGTCGATGCAGTTCAGCGAGATGCCATACAAAGACTCAAGCGCGGGAACTGCCGCAGCCGAGCATGAAATATCACCGACCAGTTTGCCCTCTTTTACTAAAAGCAGGCGGTCAAAGCCCGACAAAGCTTGGTTGATGTCATGCAGCACAGCCACCACGGCGTGACGCCGCTGCAGGGCGTACGCATCTAGGCTGTCAAGTAGATCGAACTGCAAGCCTGGATCAAGGGCCGCCAGCGGCTCATCGACGAAGATCAAGCCGTCGTGTACGTCCCACAACTGGGCAAAGATTCGCGCCAGTTGCACTCGCGCTTGTTCGCCACCAGACAGCGTGTCGAAACGCCGTCCCAGCAGATGTGCCGCGTGTGCCACGGTAGCGGCCTGCTTAACGATGTCAGCCAGCTGGGGGTCGCGAACGCATGCAACGCGCCCCAGACCTATCACCAACTCTGTTGGTAGCCCGAAAGCAACATTGCTCGACTGGGGCAACACCGCCCGACATCGGCTCAAAGCCTGCAACCCCCAACTCGTCAGCGGCCGCCCCTTAAACAACACCTGCCCTGTCGTTGGCAGCCATTGACCAGACATCAATTTCAGCAACGTTGACTTTCCTGCGCCGCTAGGCCCTAGCAGCGCCACTCGCTCACCCAGCGCAATGCCAGCACAGAACGGTCCAAACGAATGTGGCCCTAGACAGGCAGTTACAGCATCTAAATCAAGTAGCGTATTAAGGGGCATAGTTTTTTCGTTTTCGTTTTCTTCCTCGTTGCGTTGGCTTCATGTTTACCCAAGTCGTTCGCGTGCGCCACGAAGCAGCAGCAAAAAGAACGGGCCCCCGAGCAGAGCGGTAAAAATACCCACTGGAATTTCCGCGGGAATAGCTACGCTGCGCGCTAACGTATCGGCGACCAGTAACAGCAGTCCGCCCATCAACATGGAAAGCGGTACAACTTGTCGCTGATCGGCACCGACCCAAGCTCGTACGAGATGTGGGGCGATTAACCCAACGAACCCAATCATCCCGCACCAAGCGACGCAAAACCCTGCCAACACGGAGACCAAAATGATGACATTGCGCCGAAGATAGCCCACATCAACGCCCACATGTGCCGCAGCGGACTCCCCTAGCGCTAAGGCGTTCATGGCCCGCACCAGCTGGCGTGCTCGCCACCACGCGACCGACATCAGTGCCGCAAGCAAGCACACCACAACCCAGTTACCGCCAGCTAGCGAGCCTAACGTCCAAAAGACGAGGCTACGCAATTGCTCGTCGGTGGCAAGATAAGTGCATAAGCCGATCACTGCAGCCGCGAGTGCATTAAGTGCTACCCCCGTTAACAGCAGGCCGGCGATGGAGCCGGGCGTGGTCCAGCGGGCAACTTTGTCGAGGATCAAGCAAATACCTAAGGCACCGCCAAAAGCGGCAGCAGGCAGCAGCCACACCCGCCAATTCAACGGAATTGGCAAGTTCATACCAGCAAACACAACGATAGTGAGCGCCGCCGCACACGCAGCGCCGGCCGAAACGCCCAGCAAGCCCGGATCAGCCAGCGGGTTGCGAAACAAACCTTGGGTTAATGCACCGGACATGCCCATACTCGCACCAACAAGTACCGCAAACAGCGCCCTTGGCAAGCGAATGTTCCACAGCACATACGCGCCTGCTGCAACGCCCTGTTGCTCCTTGAGTCCGAGTAGGGCTTGCCAATCGCTTGCGCGAACCGGTACTGCACCACATTGAGCCGCCACTGCAATGCCCAAAATCACCGCTGCGACCAGCACAGCCGCAGGGTGCGCCTTATCGAGTGATAGGAAAAAGCGCAGTGATGAGGCTGATGTGTTCATGCACGCATCGCCTTCACGATTGCCGCATCCAAGGCCGCTACAGCGGCAGGCAAGCGCGGCCCGAACCCGAGGAGAAACATGGCTTCCAGCGATACGAAACGCTGGCTGCGCCCAGCTGGGGTTTGGTCAAGCCCAGGCAGTTTCAGCAGTCCGGCGGCACCGCCGTTTGCTGCGACACCTTGATCAGTAAAAGCAACGATATCTGGTTGCGCTGCTATCACGGCTTCTGGTGTGAGCGGCTTGTAGCCCGCAAAGCCGTTAATCGCATTTGTTGCGCCTACATAGTCCATCATGGCCTGTGCGTTGGTGTCACTGCCGGCCACTACGACTTGGTTTGGCGAGTGGGCCAGTATGAACAGCACTCGCGCTGGCTTGCCTGCGCGCTGCGCGACTTGGGAGCGCACCAAGCGCCAGTCGCGTTGCATGGTTTGCAGCATAGCGCTCGCCTGCGCCACGCGCTCTGTCAATTCGCCTACCCGTTTGACCCGCTCAAGCAGCCCTTCAAAGCGGTGGTTTGCGGCAAGTACCGCTACAGGAACGCCCGACGCCAACAGTTGCCGCAACACAGCAGGTGGTCCAGCTTCTTCGGTCACGATCACTTGTGTGGGTGCCAGCGCCAACACGCCCTCCACAGACAGCGTTCGTGCATAGCCAACGCTGGGCAGTTTTTGTGCGGACGCTGGAAACGTCGATGTAGTGTCCACGCCGACAAGCTCGCCACCGGCTTGCAATGCAAATACGATTTCTGTCAGTGCGCCACCCACGCTCACAATGCGGCGATGCGTGCTGGCTTCGGCGGCCGGAAGGCTCAGCAGCGTTAGGCCGGACGGCAGCAAGCCCAACTGCACAAGTGCCTTGCGACGGCCTCGGTTACACGGGCTGGGGTCACTGTCTTTGGTTAGGTATTGCATGGTGCCGGCTTTCTTTGGGCGATGCTGTCAACTAGGGCGCGCCACGCCGAGGACTCAGGTTCACCGTGCTTTCGCTCACCAAATAACGCAGCAATAGTGTGGCCCCTGATGTCGAGCAGTTCAAGAGAAGTCACCAAGCCGCTAGTAGTGGGCTTTTTGACGGCCCACGCGCTGGCTATATGGTCCTCTCGAAGATGCAGGTTAAAGCTGGGGTCCAGCACATTGATCCAAGGCTTTGTCACAACAACCCGTTTTATTGGTCCAGAGTGAATTTGAACGATGCCGTGATTACCCGCGAGAATCATGATGGCAACGCCTGTCTGAGCTGTTGCCTGCAGCAGCGGCTGCAGACTGCTCGCCTCAACCCTGCGCACATAGTGACTGCCCGCTAAACGCAGCACCTGTAGCCGTGATGCAGAAAACATCTTGGGCAAATCAAACCATTCATCGGCTTTGCACAGTGATTCCCACACCTGACGTAGGCCTGCGACATCAATAGTTGCATCGGCGCTTTCGTCTGTTTTTACTGGTGCGGCGCACACATCGATGCCCGCGCGCTGTTTTCCCGACGCAAAAGTGACTGTCAACGTAACAAACGCGGCCGCGTCACTTTGTGGCCTCAGAAACACCTTGTGGATGGCAACGCCTGCCGCGTCAAAAAATTGAAAGCTGCGCTGCACGCCGTGGTCTGTTTGCTCAACTACTGCAAAACCATGCGCCCACTGCGTGTAAAAAGCATGAAAGTCGATACCGCCTTCTTGGGCTGAGTTTGTGTAGTCGCCATAATTTGTTTTTCGGTAGGCTCCAATTGTTTCATGTACGCAAGAGGCATTTCGCGTCAGAGCCATCACTTCACCCAGCACCACTAAAGATTGAATAATCTCGGGCCATACTGGCCGCAAGCGCGTGGCGTGCGCAATAACATCACTGTCCGCGTTTGACACGCCCACATGAGCGGCAATTAACTCGCCTTCGGCAAGGTTAAGTTTGTCTGCAATGTCGCGATGGCGGGCCTTGTTTTCGCGCCGCATGGCAGTGAAGTTACGCCGAATAGTTTCATTTGAATTTTGCATAGGACGGCTCAGCGAGTAACGTCAAACCGCTTGCGCGCCGCGGCGTCTGTAGCGCTGTCTGCGGTCTCGTTTGTGCTGCGATGACCTTGTTCTTTGCGATGCTTAATCTCACTCAGGTTCGTGCCACCGAGGGTAAAAGCTTGGGCGAATCCCGCAACGTAAGTACCGCGGTGGGGGCGCAACTCAAATAAGTGGAAATCGGCCAGCTTGCGCATCATGCTCATAAAGCCGCCGAACTTTCCGACAAAACGGTCCATCAATGCCTCGAACTCGCCTCGGCCGCGATGGCATTCGATAACGTCGCACTGCAACGTCAGCCGGCGGCGGGCGAACAAGTGCGTAGCCTGGGCTTCACTCTCGATAAAAAGCACGCTGCAACGCTTGCCTGCCACCAAGTTTGCGGTGTGGGCGGACAACTCACTGGTGTAGACGTAGTAGTTGCCAGCATGCTCAATATAGGCGGCATAGCTGGCCTCAGGCTCACCATCAGCATTGCAAGTCGCAAGATGCAAGCTCTGAAAGTCTTGGGGGAAAGTTCTGCACGCTGCCATTACGGCATTGAGGTCTGGATTTTGGCTCATGGCTATTGCGGTGAAGGGGTGGACGGGGTAGCTGGCGGCGGTCTGCACACTGTTTTGCGATCTGCGGCAATACGAACTTTGG
>JAYULP010000439.1:0-7717 GCA_043763445.1 Polaromonas sp. | reverse complement strand
AGCTGGTGAGCGCTTCCATTTTTTGGGACGTATCTGCGTCCAAACGAAAGTGCCAGTAGTTGCACTTTTCGTTGGTAAGCGCAGGGTCAACCGCTGCGTAGTTCAAATAGACGACTTCTTTGCCGGGATTGCGTTCGTTGTGTTTTTGTACCGCATCAGTCAAAGCCAGAGCCACACCGGAGCCATTGCCTTGCGTAATGTAGCGAAAACCCTGATCGACTGCAGCTTTGAAGACATTCAATGCTTCTTGCGGCGAACTCTTGCTGTCCATGCCAACAACTTCGTACTTCACGCCGGCCGTGTTGTTTTTTCCGTTGAGTTGCTCGGCCAGAAACTGCCAGGTTTTCAGCTGGTTTTGTCCCACGTTGCCAAACGGGCCTGAGAGGCCTTCAATCATTGCAATTTTGACGGTTTCGCCAGACTGTGAGAATGCCGCGCCAGCGCACAACATGATGACGCCAAAAGCCACTGCACGATTCGAGTTTTTCATTGGCCTAGTCTCCTTGTTTTAACACTATTGATCATTGATTATTGATACTTAGGCTAGCGTACAAGCATTCAGATTGACAAACGCTAGGGAATGCCCTGAGCAACCGCCGCGCACCATCACCGGCGCGACAGTGCTGCTCATGCGTTGGGGAGTTTGTAGTGCCTCAACATTTCGCGTAGACGAGTTTTAAGTATCTTGCCCGTTGCGCCCAGCGCAATGGCATCAACAAACACCACGTCATCAGGCACCTGCCACTTGGCTGTCTTGCCTTCATAAAAAGCAAGCAGCGCCTCGCGGCTTAGCTCCTGGCCCGGCTTTTTAACCACCACGATGATTGGCCGCTCGTCCCACTTTGGGTGTGCCACACCAATGCACGCAGCCATTGCTACGGCCGGGTGAGCCACTGCAATGTTTTCAATTTCAATGGAACTGATCCACTCACCGCCAGACTTGATCACGTCCTTGCTGCGGTCTGTAATTTGCAAGTAGCCGTCCGCATCAATCGTGCCGACATCGCCGGTTGGAAACCAGCCAACGCCTTGGGTGTAGACCAGCGGATCACCGCCTTCGGCCTTGTAGTAGCCGCAAATCACCCAAGGGCCCTTGACATGCAGGTCGCCGTAAGTAGCGCCGTCCCAAGGCAAGGGCTCGCCGTTGCCGCCGACGATTTTCATATCGACACCAAACACCGCTCGACCTTGTTTGAGGCGAATCTTCAGCTTTTCGGCGGGCGGTAAGTCGTGGTGCTTGTTTTTCAAGGTGCACAGCGTGCCAAGCGGGCTCATCTCAGTCATGCCCCAGGCGTGAAGTACCTCAACTTGGTAGTGCTCATTAAACGCTTGAATCATTGCGGGCGGGCAAGCCGACCCACCAATCACGGTGCGCCGCATGGTGGAGAACTTCAACTCCAGCGGCAACATATAGGTCAACAGCATTTGCCACACGGTGGGCACACCGGCTGACAGGGTGACTTTTTCAGTTTCCATCAGCTCGTAAATAGACTTGCCGTCCATTGCTGGGCCGGGGAACACCAGCTTGCACCCCGTCAGCGCCGCCGCGTAAGGAATGCCCCAAGCGTTGACGTGAAACATTGGCACCACCGGCAAAACGGCGTCCTTGGCTGACATATTGATCATGTCTGGCAGCGCTGCTGCGTAGGCATGCAGGGTGCTGGACCGGTGGCTGTACAGCGCCGCCTTGGGGTTGCCCGTCGTGCCACTGGTGTAGCACATGCTGGAGGCTGTGTTTTCATCGAACGTGGGCCAGATGTACACATCGGGCTGCACATCAATCCAGGCCTCATAGCTCACCAGGTTGGCAATTCCAGTGTCAAGCGGCAGTTTGTCTGCGTTGCACAGTGCTACGTAATGCTTGATCGTGGGACACCGGTTGCATACCGCTTGAACCAGTGGCAAAAAGCTCAGCTCAAAGCACAGCACTTGGTCTTCGGCATGGTTTGCAATCCAAGCAATCTGGTCTGGATGTAGGCGCGGGTTGATGGTGTGCAGCACGCGGCCAGAGCCGCTCACGCCGTAGTACAGCTCGAAGTGCCGGTAGCCGTTCCACGCCAGTGTGGCAACCCGGTCGCTAAAAGCTAGTCCGAGCGCATCCAGCGCATTGGCCACGCGGCGAGACCGTTGGGCGGCGTCTTTGTAGGTGTAGCGATGAATGTCGCCCTCCACCCGGCGCGAGACAATTTCCGCGTCGCCGTGGTGACGCTCGGCAAATACGATTAAGTCCGAAATCAGCAGCGGCTGGCTTTGCATTAACCCAAGCATTACAAATTCTCCATGACTGGTGCGGGCTCAACATTACAACTTTTGCTGGGCCTGCGGTTAACCTGAAAAATCCTATGATGCCGCAGCCCTGTGGCTGCGTCATGCGGGATAGCCCGTGCGTCCAGAGGCAAGGCCTTTGTTTTGTAGTCGTGTCGGCAGGTCGAGGACAATTTGGCAATGAACACAAAGCTTGCGTCCTTTGAATCCCAGAGCCCGACCTGGCACAACCGTTTCGCCCTGCTGGGCAGCGACTTTTCGAGCCGCCTTGCGCCGCAAGCGCTGCCGCAGCCGTACTGGATCAGCCGCAACCACAGCCTAGCGCTTGAGTTCGGGCTGGATACCGACTGGCTCGGCTCGGACATTGCGCTGCAGGCGTTCACAGGCAACCACATACTGGCAGGCTCACAGCCGCTCGCCAGCGTCTACAGCGGCCACCAGTTTGGCCAATGGGCAGGGCAGCTAGGAGATGGGCGCGCCGTTTTGTTAGGTGAATTGCTCACGCCCGGTGGTCTACAAGAAATTCAACTTAAAGGCGCCGGCCGAACGCCTTATTCCCGCATGGGTGATGGTCGGGCGGTGCTGCGAAGCTCGATTCGCGAGTACCTGTGCTCTGAGGCGATGCACGGTTTGGGCATTCCGACCACACGCGCCCTGTGTGTGGTCGGCTCTGACGCCAAGGTTCGCCGCGAAACCATCGAGACGGCAGCGGTTGTTACACGCACAGCGCCGAGCTTTATTCGCTTCGGACACTTTGAGCATTTCAGCTACACCGATCAGTTGCCCCAGCTAAAACAGCTAGCCGACCACGTCATTGACAACTTCTATCCAACCTGCCGCGACACGTCTGAGCCCTATGCTGCGCTGCTAGAAGCGGTCAGTGAAAAAACAGCACACCTCATGGCCGCGTGGCAGGCTGTGGGCTTTTGCCACGGTGTAATGAACACCGACAACATGAGCATTTTGGGTTTGACGATGGATTACGGCCCATTTCAGTTTCTTGACACGTTCGATCCTGCACACGTTTGCAACCATTCGGATAATCAAGGCCGCTATGCGTACAACAAGCAGCCGAACATGGCTTACTGGAACCTGTTTTGCCTGGGCCAAGCTTTGCTGCCGCTGATGGACAGCCAAGAGCAGGCGCTGGCCGCGCTGGAGCCCTACAAAACTATCTTTCCGGCCGCGTTGGACAGCCGTATGCGGGCGAAGCTCGGCTTGGTTGAGGCGCAGCCAGGCGACAACCTGCTGATCGAAAGCACCTTCAAGCTGTTGGCAAGCAATAAAGTTGACTACAGCATTTTTTGGCGGCGGTTGTGCCAGTTCACTGCCGAAAGTGGCCATGAGCCGGTGCGCGAGTTGTTTTTTGACCGCGAGTCGTTCAACGCCTGGGCGCTACAGTATTCAGAGCGAATCGCGCAGGTAAACCAGCGGCTGCGCGAGGTTTTGATGTTAAAAACCAACCCAAAATATGTTTTACGCAACCATTTGGGTGAGCAAAGCATCCGGGCGGCGAGACTCCAGGATTTTTCGCAAGTTGATCGCTTGCTTGCAATTGTGCAGTCCCCATATGACGAGCATCCGCTGCACAACGCACTGGCCGACTTTCCGCCCGACTGGGCTGCAGCAATCGAGGTCAGCTGCAGCTCTTAATAAGCCGCCTGCGACCACTAATTAACCTAAGCAAAGAACATTCGGATGAACAAACCAAGCGCGCTACCCAAAATTCAGAAAACTGAGGCCGAGTGGAAAGCCGAGCTGGAGGGCAAAGGCGCAGAACGCCATGCCTTTGAGGTCACTCGCCGGGCGGCGACCGAACGGCCGTACACCGGGAAATACGAAGGCCTGTGGGCTGAAGGCACTTACCACTGCATTTGCTGCAACGCCGAGTTGTTTGACTCGTCCAGCAAATTTGACGCGGGCTGCGGCTGGCCCAGCTTTTCCAGCGAAGTCACTGCAGGTGCAATTACCGAGCATGTTGACCGCGCCCACGGCATGGTTCGCACCGAAACGGTGTGCACCAACTGCGGCGCCCACTTGGGACATGTATTTAACGACGGCCCGACCGATACCGGGTTGCGCTACTGCATGAATTCCGCGTCACTGCACTTCCAGGCTAAATAGCCGCTTAGCGTCATCCCGGATAATGCACCCATGAAAATTTTGTTCGACTTTTTGCCGATTGCGCTGTTTTTCGGCATGTTTAAGTACGCTGAGGGGCACCAAGACTGGGCCGCTAGCGCTGCTACCGATTGGCTTGGCTTCATGGTCTCTGGCGGCACCGTTGCGCCGGCTGAAGCCCCGGTACTGCTGGCCACAGTGGTCGTGATTTTGGCTACTTTGGCGCAAATCCTGTGGCTAAAAACCCGTGCAAAAAAAGTCGACACTATGCTGTGGCTCAGCTTGGGGCTGGTCAGCGTGCTGGGTGGCGCAACGATTTACTTTCACTCCGAGAGTTTTATCAAGTACAAGCCGACGGTGCTGTACTGGGTCATGGGCGCTGCGCTGTTGATCGGACAGCTGGTGTTTAAAAAAAACGGTATCAAATCGCTCATGGGTGAACAAATGAGCCTGCCCGAGGCCGTTTGGCGCCGAGTCAACATCAGTTGGGCTGGTTTTTTTGCGGTGATGGGGGTGCTCAATTTGTGGGTAGCGTTCAGTTTCACGACCAGCACCTGGGTCAACTTCAAGTTGTTTGGTGGCTTGGGCTTGATGCTGCTGTTCGTGCTGCTGCAAGCCATATTTTTGAATAAATACCTCAAACAGGACACCTCAGCATGAACACTGCCGCTCACCGCACTGCGCCCCGCGCCGATGCGCTGGAACGCGCGCTAACTAGCGCGCTGCAACCGTCGTACCTGCAAGTGCTGGACGAAAGTGCGGCGCACGCCGGTCACGCCGGGGCCAGCGATGAAGGTTTTGGTACCCACTTTCGGGTCCGAATTGCGAGTTTGCAGTTTGCCGGCAAGTCACGCGTTGCTCGACATCGCCTGGTGTACGGTGCATGCCAGTGCTTCATTGACCAAGGCTTGCATGCGCTGGCAATTGAAATTGTTGACGAACGCCAATAAAAATTGAAATTATTGACGAACGCCAATAAACCAAGCCGCAAAGCCGGCTCTGACGGCGGCGTCAGCTCGCCTCACACTGCGCGCTTTGGCGGCGAAGCCTGAGCTTGACCCTCCTTTTCTTTTTTTAAACGACATCGGAATTTTCATGAAGAAACACTTTTTACTTGTCCCCGCGATGGCCGGTTTGATGGCTTTTGCTGCTCCAGCCGTGCAGGCTCAGAATATTGCTATCGTTAACGGCAAGGCTGTACCCAAAGCGCGGCTCGAAGCTTTGGCCGAGCAAGTCGCTAAAACTGGCCGACCTGTTACGCCTGAGATGCAGGGCCAGCTGCGCGAAGAGGTGGTGACGCGTGAGGTGTTCATGCAAGAAGCCGAAAAACGTGGCTTGTCGGGCAGCGACGAGTTCAAGACCCAAATGGAGCTGGCACGCCAGACCATCATGATTCGTGCGCTGTTTGCTGAGTTTCAAAAAACCAGTCCAGTCACCGACACCGACCTTCAGGCCGAATACGATAAATTCGTGACAACCAATGGTGGAAAAGAGTACAAGGCACGCCATATTTTGGTGGAAAAAGAATCCGAAGCTATCGCCATACTCGCTAGCTTAAGCAAGGGTGGCAAGTTCAATGACATTGCCAAAAAACAGTCCAAAGATACCGGCTCGGGCGCCAAGGGTGGGGACTTAGATTGGGCTAACCCGTCGAGCTATGTGCCAGAGTTTGGGCAAGCGCTGGTCAAACTGGCCAAAGGCCAGACCGCTGACAAACCGACTAAAACGCAGTTTGGCTACCACATTATTCGCGTGGACGATGTTCGCGCCGCGCAGCTGCCGTCGTTTGAAGAAGTCAAACCGCAAATTAGCCAGCAGTTAACGCAGCAAAAACTCGCGGCGTTTCAAGACGAGCTACGTAGAAAAGCGAAGATTGAATAACGGCCACTGAGTTGCCTGCAGCAACGCGCTTCGGAGCGTTTTTTTTATTGGCGGCAAACCTTCACTGGTGGCTCAGGCGGGTGGCAGCATCGCCGCCGCCGCCGTTAGCACACCAATCATCACAGGCTGGTGCAACATGTACCAGCTCAAACTCCAGCGCCCCATCCAGCTCAAGGGTGCGGCTGCGCGGGGTGTCGGACGGCAAAGCCATTGTGGCCGGTGAGTAAGCAGCCACTGGCCTGCTGCCATGCCCCACCACACCACACCCAGCCACGGCACCAGTGGCACATAGTCCTCGGTGACCGGTTTGCGGGTAATAAGGCCCAGCCAATTGAGCGCAGGTGAGTTGAAAACATCAGCCATTGACAACGCATTGATGGCCTGCGCGGCCAGCAGATGCGCAGCAAAGACCAGCGCTCCCGCTAGCCAAAGCCAACGCCCCCAAGCTGCAGTGAAACGAGCGATCAACAGCATCACAGCAATGCCGTGGAGCACGCCAAAGTAAATAAAGCTTTTCGGGTACATCACAAAAGAGCCGGCCGACACCAGCAGCGCTGACAGCGCCACCTGCGACCAGCGCCTGAAAAATCGCTGCACGCTTTGCTGCTGGCGCACGGCCACAGCTTGGCTGAGCCCTGCGCACAGCAAAAACAGTGTCACGATGGCTGTGCGTTGCAGGGTCCAAAACGGCTCGCCTTGAAAGCGCTGATGGGTCCAGCCCACAAGGGTGCTCAGCGAGGAAATTTCGTTGAGGTCAAAGCAGAAGTGAAACACCGTCATCCAAACAATCGCTAAGCCGCGCAAGGAGTCAATCGTGTCAAAGCGTAGAGGTTTCATAGCCAGCAGTTTACGGCTCAAAGCGGCCTGCTGTTGCCGCCGGTTTCGGCAACAGTAGCGCAGCTAAAAGCCGGTGCTTGGCTACTGGCGTGGGTATTCATTAGGCCCCGCGAAGTCAAAAAAACTGATACTTTTGTAAGCCATGCGCTAGCTAAAGGGCTGCTGTGCACAGCGAAGCAAGCCCCCCTGCTCCACATTTAGCCGGACCTGTCTGGCGGGTACCGTCAGCACTGCAATGCCAGCGTGCAGTGAGCTGGCGACAACATGCGCTGCTATTGCGCCTTGGCTGTTGAGCCCAATGCCAGCTGGGCGCGTGTAACGCGCACCGGCTGGCCGGTGGTGGTTTGTGCCAGTACCGACTCGGGCAGTCAGCCGCAATGCTTTTGTTGCCAGCAAGCCGGCTTGTAAGCAACAAAGTACACAGCAGATCATGTCGATGCGCACCACTGCAGCTTCACCAGCGTTGTGCAAACCAGCCTGAGCGCTTGTTACAGCGCCCCAAATTACCTGTTTTGCCACGTTTTATGACAAACCAGACTCTAGCCGCCGTTTTACTTGCTTATTTTGCTATCAACTGTGTAGCAACACATCAACCCACCCAGCGCCGTGCGTT
>JAYULP010000438.1:0-1165 GCA_043763445.1 Polaromonas sp. | reverse complement strand
AACGCTGGCAATTGAATTTGCCGATCAGCTATTGCGGGCCGCAGCCTAAACTGGCCCGACGCCGACCGTCAAACGTGCCGGCGTGACCTCAATACTCCATGAACACGCGCTGCAAGTCCTGGCTGGTGAGCGGCTTGGTCAGGGCCACGGCAGCCAAAATGCGGGCTTTTTGCGGATTCAGGTCATGGGCCACAACCCAGTCGTACTTATCGTCAGGCTGCTCGGCATTGCGCAGCACAAACCCTGCCGGCACACGCGATGAGCGAACCACCTGAACGCCCTGAGCACGCACAGCTTGCAGCGATGCGACGTTGCGGTCAGCTACCGAGCCGTTGCCTGTGCCCGCGTGGATCAGGGCCCTAATGCCCGACTTACCGTATGCGTCGATGGCCGTGGCAGGCATATTGCCGTAGCCATAGACAATTTCCACCGGCGCCAAGGTGTCAAACTCGTCAATATTGAACTCCGACTGGGCCGTGTGGCGCTTGACTGGCGCGCGGAACCAGTAGTTTTTACCTTCCACCACCATACCCAGCGGGCCCCACTGACTTTTGAAGGCTTCAGTTTTGATGTTGATCAGTTTGACCACATCACGGCCGCTGTTGATTTCGTCATTCATGGTGACCAGCACGCCCTTGCCGCCCGAGTCTTTGCTGGCAGCAACGCTGACCGCGTCAAATAGGTTTAATGCGCCGTCTGCGGACAACGCGGTGCCGGGACGCATGGAGCCCACCACCACGATGGGCTTACTGGTGCGAATCACTAGGCTTAAAAAGTAGGCAGTTTCTTCGAGCGTGTCGGTGCCGTGGGTCACCACAATGCCATCAACATCCGCCTGCTTGACCAGGGCGGACACGCGCTTGCCTAGCTTCATCAGGTTATCGTTGGTAAAACTCTCTGAGGCGATTTGAAGCACCTGCTCGCCACGCACATTGGCTACAGTAGCCAGCTCGGGAAGGCCGGCCAGCAGCTTGTCGACAGGCACTTTGGCAGCGGCGTAGGTCGCGCTATTTAAGGCAGATGCACCTGCGCCGGCAATCGTGCCGCCGGTAGCCAAAATGACCACGTTGGGCTTGACAACAGCAGCAGTGGTCTGCGCGTTGGCGGCGGTGCAAAAGGCCACCAAGCCGGCCGCTGGGCCAAAAGCCGTCAAGGCAGCGAAGCT
>JAYULP010000437.1:0-7755 GCA_043763445.1 Polaromonas sp. | reverse complement strand
ACTCAGGCATGTCGTTTGCCAGGGCAGCGTTTTCAGGTGATTTTTGAGAGTAGCCCTTGTTTTTACTGCCTGTAGTGCTAGGCTTTTGATAGCTCTTTGCGAACGGTTTGGCTGGCTGCCACAGGCCCAACAGGTCGCGGCTGTCGATCATGACTTTGTCGGCAATTTCCGCCAGCAACTGCGGCTTCATGGCACCGTCTGGCAGCAAGCTCCACAGCGGGCGGGCGTTGCTGGCCATGTGGGCGCGGCCCTCGGCGGTGTCTAAGTCGCAGCCTTCAGCGGCGGCTTGCAGCATGAACCTGCTCAGCGGCACGGCTTTTTTCACATACTCGGCAAAGCCGTCCTGGCCGTGCGCACGGATAAAGCTGTCCGGGTCGTATTCACTGGGCAAAAACAAAAACTTAACGCTGCGCACGTCCGTGGCAAAAGGCAGCGCAGCGTCCAGCGCCTTGCGGGCGGCACGCCGGCCAGCGCTGTCGCCGTCGAAGCTAAACACTACTGAGTCAGTAAAACGAAACAGCTTTTGCACATGCTCGGCGGTGCAGGCGGTGCCTAGCGTGGCCACTGCGTTGGCAAAGCCCAGTTGGGCCAGCGCCACCACATCCATATAGCCTTCAGTTACCAGCGCATAGCCGTGCTCGCGCAGCGCGGTGCGCGCCTCAAACAGGCCGTACAGCTCGCGGCCTTTGCTGAAAACTGGCGTTTCCGGCGAGTTAAGGTATTTGGGTTTGTCGTCGCCCAACACGCGCCCGCCAAAGCCGATGCACTCGCCTTTGACATTGCGGATCGGGAACATTACCCGGTCGCGAAAGCGGTCGTAGCGTTTGCCTTCAGTCGCTTTGCCAGGCGTGTTTTCGTCGTCCGGCTCGCCGGCAATGACCAGCCCGCTTTCGACCAGCAAGGGGTCGTTGTAGTTCGCAAATACACCGGCTAGCGCCCGCCAGCCTGGCGGGGCGTAGCCAAGTCCAAAGGTTTTGGCAATGTCGCCGGACACACCTCGGCCCTTGAAGTAGCTAATGGCTTTTTCCGAGCCCCGCAGGTGCTTGATGTAAGCCGCGCCAGCTTTTTCGAGCACGCTGCTTAGCGTGGCCTGCTGGGCCCGTGCCTGTGCTGCTTTGGCGCGGTCTTGGGACGAGACGTCGTCCTCGGGCACCTGCAGGCCGTATTGTTGAGCCAAGTCGTTGACGGCCTCAATAAAGCTCATGCCAGCGTGTTCCATCAAAAAACTGATGACATTACCGGTTTTTCCGCAGCCAAAGCAGTGATAAAACTGCTTGGCTGGGCTGACGCTAAAAGAAGGAGACTTTTCGCCGTGAAAAGGACATAGGCCCATAAAGTTAGCGCCGCCCTTTTTCAGCTGCACATGGCGCCCGATGATGTCCACCACGTCCGCGCGTGCCACGAGTTCTTGGATAAACGATTGTGCAATAGCCATGGTTTGATTGTGCCTTTAAGGCAGCAAAGACCCAGCGCTGCGGCACAAGCGAAGCCGCCAGCGGGCTGCAGCTTCAATAGGCGCGAGTCGTTGCCTGCTGCAGCCCCGACAATCGCGGGGTTTGAGTTGTCACCGGCCAGGCGGCGCTTGCTCGCTTCGCCAACACCCGTGTTTTTTTTATACCAATGCCTGCTATGTCCAGTTCTATGCAAAACAGTCCAACGCCCGGCCAGCCGCAGCTAGCGGCGCAGCCGCACAGGCACCAAACCGCAGCCGGCGCCTTGTCAGCGGGTGGCACAGTCCAGCGGCTGGGTGGCTGCTTGGCGGGCGCTACTGGCGGGCTTACATGAGCGCGAAAGCGGTGATGGTGCTGGGCACCACCAGCGGCGCTGGCAAAAGCTGGCTAACCACCGCGCTGTGCCGACACTACGCCCGGCAGGGTTTAAAAGTAGCGCCCTACAAAGCGCAAAACATGAGCAACAACGCACGGGTCGTGGATGGGGGCGAGATCGGCAGTGCCCAGTATTTTCAGGCGCTGGCCGCCCGTGCAGTGCCTGATGTGCGTATGAATCCGCTGCTACTTAAGCCTGAAAAAGACACGCAAAGCCAAGTCGTACTGCTGGGGCAGGTTAATGCCGAGCTCTCGCGCATGGACTGGCGCGCGCGCAGCACTCATGTCTGGCCAGTGGTGGCCCAGGCACTGGACAGTTTGATGGCCGACAACGATGTGGTGGTCATTGAAGGGGCGGGCAGCCCGGCTGAAATTAATTTAAAGCACAGTGACATCGTCAACATGCGCATAGCACTGCATGTCAACGCCGCCTGCCTGTTGGTTGCGGACATCGACAGGGGTGGCGCATTTGCCCATTTGTATGGCACTTGGGCCATGCTCGCGCCCAAGGAGCAGGCGCTGCTGCGGGGGTTCGTGCTCAACAAATTCCGGGGTGATGCCACACTGCTCGCGCCGGGCCCGCAGATGCTGCAAGACTTGACCGGCGTAGCCACCGTGGCCACGCTGCCGATGTGGTGGCGGCACGGCCTGCCCGAAGAAGATGGCGTTTTTGATGACCGCAGCGTGGCCAGTGGCACAGTGAGCCGTACTGTGGCGGTGGTGGCCTACCCGCGCATTAGCAACCTGGACGAGTTTCAGCCGCTGAAAAATATTCCGGGTGTACGCCTGATGTGGGTGCGTAGCCCGGCTCAACTAGCAGGCTTGGCACCACACGATTGGGTGGTGCTGCCCGGCTCCAAGGCCACCGGTAGCGACCTGGCTTGGCTGCGCGCACAGTCGCTTGACCACGCCGTGGCGGCCCATGCTGGCCGGGGCGGCGCTGTGTTGGGTGTCTGCGGCGGGCTGCAAATGCTTGGCGACGTGCTGACGGATCCGCACGGTGTGGACGACGCGCCCGGCACTACGCCCGGCTTGGGCTTGCTGGCCGTTGCAACTGTGTTTGCAGCGGCGAAGACCGTACAACAGCGGCGCGCTACATTTGGCGCGCTCACCGGGGTCTGGTCAGCCTTGTCGGGCGTTACCGCACAGGGCTACGAGATTCACCACGGGCACACCAGCGCAGCGGTGACACATGGCATGGCGGCAAAGGCGCTGGCAGTGATGCCCGACGGGCTGGCCTGGCAAAACCAGCGTGGCAATGTGCTGGGGCTGTACCTACACGGGCTGCTCGAAGACCCGTGCGTGCTCCAAGCCCTGTTCGGTGCGGCGGTGCCCACGCTGGAGGGTGTATTTGACGGTTTAGCCGACTATATTGCAACGCATTTTGCGCCGGGGGTGTTGCAAACGCTTGTCAGCACCACAGGCGTTGAGCCGCAGCCGTAGCCGCAGCCGTCGCCGTAGCTGGCCGGGCCAGCCGGCAGCGTGCGTTTTTGCTGTTCGCCGCGCTGCATTTAAGGTGCGCTCCAGTGCCTTGTGGCTATTATCTGAGTTGAACGGTATTTTTCGCGTTTGCCGCAACACACTGGTGCAATCTGCCCGGCCGCTGATGCTGCGCCTGCAGAACTGACCACGACCTGCCCTGATCGGCAGAAAGCCCGCTGATGAATCCGAAGCCACCTTCATTTGCTCATCCGTCAATGGCCACTGCGGGCGGTGCGGCGGCGCTATGGCCTGCTGGCAGCAGCGACATGGCCCAGCGCATTCGCAGCTGGGCATGGGCTGGCTCGCCGCTCGGCCCGGCAGCCGGCTGGCCCGACAACTTGCGTCAGGCCATTGAATTGATGCTGCCAGCGCAGGCAAAAATAGTGCTTTTTTGGGGCCCGCAGCACATCGCGTTTTATAACGACGCTTACGCGGCTGTCTTGGGCGACACGCACCCCCAAGCGCTGGGCCAAGCTTGTGCAGACGTTGGGTGTAGCGCTTGGAGCCAACTCGCGCCCATGCTGACGTCGGTGTGGACCACGGGGCTTACCTTCAGCGCAAAAGACCAGCAGCTCAAAATCAAACTCAACGGCGTGGTCGATGACCGGTATTTCGACGTGTCCTGCTCGGCGCTGCGTGACAGTCACGGCGCTGTTGCCGGGCTTATGGGTATCTTCAGCGAGACCACTGAGCGCGTTGGCGCTTTGCGGGCACTTCGAGCCACCACAGCTCAGCTGCAGCTCCAGCAGTCTTTGAGCCACACGCTGCTGCACGCCAGTGCTGAAGGCGCCTACGCTGTTGACCACAGCGGCGCGGTGACACTGTGCAACAGTGCGTTTTTGAGTTTGCTGGGCTATGACACCGCCGCCGAGGTGGTGGGCCGCAAGCTGCACCACATCATTGACTACGCCCACACTGACACTGACACTGACACTGACACTGAAGGCTTGGCTAAGCCAGCGCACGAGTGTCCGGTTTTTCTGGCCGCCCGCGACGGCACAGCGGCTGCAGTTGCGGGCGCAATATTTTTGAAAAAAGACGGCTCGCCGTTGCCGGTTGACTACCGGGCGCGTCCGATTTGGCACAACGGCGTGCTGCAGGGCGCCGTGTGCGTGTTTGCCGACATCAGCGAGCGGGCAGCAGCCGAGTCATTGGCACGCAGCGTAGCCATCACTGAGCTGGCGCTGCGCGAATCACTCGAGCAGCTGCGTCTAGCTCAGGTTGCCGGCGGCGTGGGCCTTTTTTTGTTGGACGTCAAACGCAACACGGTCACAGGCTCGCAAGAGTTTTTTCGCTTGTTTGGGGTAGTGCCCGCCGTCGATATGCCGGTGACCGAGTTGGATTCGGTTTTTCTCGATGTGCCGAGCGACGACAAGGCCCTCAGCTGCACAACTGCCTCGAGTCAAGCGGCCCGGCTGCGCGGTGATCCCCCGCTGGAGCGAGAGTACCGCATCAAAACGGCTGATACCGGCGAGCTGCGGTGGCTCGCGCGGCGCGCCGAGTTTGTGCGGGACGCCGACGGCAAGCCTTTGTTCATGCGCGGCGTGGTGCAGGACGTCACCGACCGCAAGGCCGCTGAGGCGACCGTCAAAGCCAGTGAAGCGCGCTTTCGGGCCTTGGTGCAAACCTTGCCTAATCAGGTCTGGATTGCCGACAGCCACGGCCAGCTGAGCTGGTTTAACCAGGTTCTGACGGACTACAGCGGTCTGCCCGCCGCTGCCATGGCCGGTGACGCTTGGACGCAGCTGATTCACCCGGACGATCTGCCAGAAGTAGCCATTGCTTGGCCCTTGAGCCTGGAGTCGCTGGTGCCTTACCACATTGAGTTTCGGATCCGGCGTCATGACGGGGCCTACCGCTGGCATTTGTCGCGTGCGGTGCCAGTGGAGTCAGACGACGGTATTCAGTGGGTGGGCACCAATACCGATGTGGACGACCAGCGCGCCCGCCAGGACGGCTTGACGGCGATTAACTCCCAGCTTGAACAAGAGGTCAACGACCGCACCCGAGACCTTGACCGCATGTGGCGGCTGTCCACTGACCTGATTTTGTTGGCCAGCATTGACGGCTGGATTCGCTCGGTGAACCCGGCGTGGCACACACTGCTCGGCTGGAGCGACGAATACTTGGTGGGCAGCAACCTGCGCGAGCTGATACACCCCGAGGATTTGCTTAAAACAGAGCAAGTTTTTGCCGACTTGGGCGTCGGCCGCATCGTTAACCGTTTTGAAAACCGGTACCGTCGCCGCGACGGCAAGTACTGCACGATCTCGTGGCTGGCAGTGCCTGACGGCGTGCTGATGCATGCGCTAGGCCGTGACGTTAGCGCTGAGCGCGAGGCTGCCGCCACGCTGATCGAGGTCGAAGAGCGCTTACGCCAGAGTCAAAAAATGGAGGCCCTTGGCCAGCTCACCGGCGGCATTGCCCACGACTTCAACAACCTGCTACAGGGTATTTCTGGCGCGATGGAGCTTGTCCGCAGCCGGCTGGCAGCTGGTCGCATCGACGATGTACACCGTTTTATGGACTCGGCAACGCAGTCGGCGCACCGCGCTGCTAGCTTAATTCAGCGGCTGCTGGCGTTTGCTCGCCGCCAGTCGCTCGAGAGTCGGCCGGTAGCCGTGAACCAGCTGGTGATGTCGATGGAAGACCTGCTGCGCCGCACCCTGGGCGAGCACATTACCCTGAAGGTGATTGCCGGGGCCGATGTTTGGATGGCCCGCAGTGATGAAAACCAGCTTGAAAGCGCCATTGTCAACCTCGCCGTCAATGCCCGTGACGCCATGCCGCACGGCGGAGCGCTGACGATTCAAACCCGCAACGTCACCTTGCAAGCGCACGATGAGCAAGCCGAGCAAGCGCACGAAGGGTTGCTGCCCGGTGACTATGCGGTGGTGTCGGTAACTGACAACGGCTCAGGCATGCCGCCCGCCGTGCTGGCCAGAGTGTTTGAGCCGTTTTTCACGACCAAACCGATAGGTCAGGGAACCGGTCTGGGCCTGTCTGGCATTTATGGCTTTGCCAAACAGTCGGGGGGCCATGTGCGTTTGCAAAGCCAGCCGGGCCTCGGCACTGTGGTGCATTTGTATCTGCCGCGGCAAGCCGGCGTGCCCGTGCCGCTGCAGCGGGCGCATTTGCCCCAAGCGCCGCAGGGGGAGGGCCAGGTGGTGCTGGTGGTCGAGGACGACGCTGTGGTGCGCATGATCGTGCTCGACGAGCTGGGGGAGCTTGGCTACCGTACCCTTGAAGCTGCCGACGGCCCCAGCGCCCTGCCAATGCTGCAGTCTGACTGCACCATTGATCTGTTGCTAACCGATGTGGGGCTGCCGGGTATGAACGGCCGGCAAGTCGCGGAAATTGCCCGCCAGCACCGGCCTGGCTTGCGCGTGCTGTTCATGACGGGGTATGCGGAGCAGGCAGCGTCGCGCTCAACATTTCTTGCGCCGGGCATGGACATCATCACCAAGCCTTTTGTGATGAACGACCTGGCGGCACGCATCGGCGTTATCTTTGAGGACCAACGAAACGCCAAGGGCCAAGATGAACAAAATAATTCAGCCCACAATGCGCAGACGCGGTGAGCTCCTAAAATTTATCGACAGTTTGTTACCACGCCACGCCAGGGAGTTCTCATGCCTATGACTTATTTTCAAAGCTCACAGCCCTTGCCGCCAGCGTGCGGCAACTCAGCGCTGGCCCGCTTGGCGGAGGGGCCGCGCTATGCGCTGCTAAGGCGGCTTGCCCCGGCGATTCGGCACGACATGGCGGGCTCGCTGCAGCCCATCAGTATGGTCGCGGCAATGCTGGAAAAACGGCTGCAAAAGCCTGACCCAGACTTGCTGGCAATGGGTAGAAACGTCAACGCTATCAACGCCTTAGCCAGGGAGGCTGCACAGTCGTGCATGCAGCTAATGACGTGGCTAGCACCCAAGGCGGACGCGCCAGTCGCTGTCGGTGCCGGGGTGGCCGAGGCGATCTCGCTGGTAGCGACCGAGTTGGCGTTCAAGGGCTTTACGCTGGTCAACGAGACGGAATCGGTCGCTGTCATGCTGCCGGTTAGCGTGTTGCGCGGCTTGTTCATCGGCAGCGTGGTGGCAATGACTGACCACCACACCGGGCCGGGGCGGGTGGTGCTGCAAGCCCGCAGCGGCGATGGCGACCGCGACACCCTGGTGTTGTCAGTTGCGTTTGAACCAGGCGACGGCCAGGCCATGCCCGGCATGCCCGCTAGTTACCGCCGCCTGGAGTGGGCTGATATGCACGCCATTGCACTGGCCGAGTCGGTCGAGCTGGTGCAAACGTCACACCGGGTCGAGCTGCGCTGTGCAGTACCGTAGGGCAGCGTAGCGCTGTGTTGCCTCACGCCGCGCCGGGTTGTCAGGCGCAGCCCGCAAACTCGCTGCGAGGCCAAAAACGGACTTTTGAGGTCAAACAACAAGCTAGCCCA
>JAYULP010000436.1:0-17868 GCA_043763445.1 Polaromonas sp. | reverse complement strand
ACATCGGTTCAGGCGGTTGTTGCTGTGTTTGTGTGGCGCAGATACGCTCCAAGCGGCGGTCATTGAGACCGGCGCAGCGTTTGCACCACAGGCGTATTGAGCACCGAGCGCAAGCCCCACCAGCCGGCTGCCAACGCCAGCGCCGCGCCGGCCGCACTGCCAAACAGCGGCACCTTCCAGGAGCCGGTCCAGCTGAAGTCGAACACATAACGCGCCAAGGCCCAACCCACCGCCAGGGCCACAACAGAGGCCAAAAACCCAGCCAGCAGCCCAACGCCCGCCAGCTCAGCGCGCTGCGTCTGTCGCAACAACGAGGCGCGGGCGCCGACAGCCCGCATGATGGCAAACTCCTTGGCGCGCTCCTCACGGGTGGCGGTAATTGCCGCAAACAGCACCACCAGGCCAGCGGCCAGTGTGAAGCCAAACAAAAACTCCACCGCCCGAATCACCTGGTCCAGCACCCGCTGAACCTGCGCCAGGGTGCTGGTCATGTCCACGTTGGTGATGTTGGGAAATTGCCGCACCAGCTGGTTGTCAAAGCTGGGTCGGCGCGCTTGGCCAGGCACGGCTGGCAAAGCGTCAGGCGCGCGAAAAGCGCTGATAAAAGACACTGGCACATCCGGCACGCTGGCCACTGGGTACATGACGAAAAAGTTCACCCGCAGCGAGCCCCAGTCCACCTTGCGCAAGCTGGTAATTTTGGCGGTGCTCAACTGTCCGCCCATGTCAAAGCTCAGCGAGTCGCCCAGCTTCAGGCCCAAAGTGTCGGCCAAGCCCTTTTCGACACTGACTGCGCCGGTCTCGCCAGCAATCCATCGGCCCGCCACCACGGTGCTGGAGTCCGGCAGTACCAAGCTGTTGGACAGGTTGAATTCGCGCTCTACCAGTCGTTTGGCGCGGTCGTCAAGAAAGTCATCGGGCTCAATCGGCTTGGCGTTGACCTCAACTAGCCGAGCACGAATCATCGGGTACCAGTCAAATTTTTTGACCCCGCCGGTTTTGAGCGCCTGCTGAAATGCGTCCCCCTGCTCCGGCTGTACATTGATGACAAAACGGTTAGGCGCGTCCGCTGGCGTGGCGTTACGCCAGCTGTTGATCAAGTCGGTACGCAGCAACACCAGCAGCATCAATGCCAGCAGCCCTACGGCTAGCGCACTGGTTTGCACCACCGCGTAGGCTGGACGTGCGGACAATTGCCGCGTGGCCAGCACCAGCCAGCGCGGCGCACGGGTTTCATTGACGCTGGCACGCAAAACCTTGACGGCGACAAAACTGGCCGCCGCAAACACCAGCACCGCCGCCGCAAATCCGCCCGCCGTCAACAGCCCCAGTGTGAGGTCGCCGCTGACGGCCACCAGCAGCACCGCAAAGCCCAGCACGCCCAGGCCCAGCACCACCGCCGACGCCGGCCGCAGGCCGCCCACATCACGGCGAATGACGCGCAGCGGTGGCACCTGTGCCAGCTGTAACACCGGCGGCAAGCCAAAGGCCAGCAGCAGTGTCAGGCCCATGCCGACGCCAAAAGCCGCTGGCCACAAGCTGGCAGCGGGCAGCGCGGTGTCGAGCAAGCCGGCCAGCAACAGCACAAAACCGTAATGCACCGCAAAGCCCAGCAGAACGCCCAGCGCACTGGCAAGCAGGCCGACCAACACAAATTCAAACGCATAGGCCGCAGCGATGGTCCGCTGTGGTTGGCCCAGCACCCGCAGCATGGCGCAGTCGTCGAGGTGCTTGGCCGCGAAGCTACGCGCCACAATTGCGACAGCTACGGCGCTGAGCAGTGCCGCGAGCAGCGCCACCAAGTTCAGAAACTTCTCGGCGCGCTGCAGGGTCTGGCCCATCTCAGGGCTGCCGGACTCCAGCGACTCTAGCCGCACGCCGCGCGCGCCCGACTGCTCAAACGGCTTTTTAATTTCTTCCCGCGCCCAGGCCGTAAACTGCGCGACGCCGCGCTCAGTGCCTGCCACCGCAAACCGGTAGCTGGCACGGCTGGCCGGCTGAATCAGGCCGGTGGCCCCCACATCTTGCTGGTTGATCATCACGCGGGGTGCAAAACTCACGAAACCGCCACCCCGGTCAGGCTCCTGCACGATCACGCGGGCGAGTGTGAAAGCAGCGTTGCCCATGAGCAGCGTCTGGCCGAGCCTAAGGCCCAAGGCATCCAGCACCGACGCGTCAACCCAGGCAGTGCCCGGCGCGGGAATCTCGCGGGTAGCACGTCCGGCGTCAACCGACAAGTCAGCGTTGTTGGCTACCTTGAGCGTGCCGCGCAAGGGGTAGCCGGTGGGTACGGCCTTGAACGACACCAGCTTGCTGGCACCGCCATCACCCTCACCGGCCCGGCCCATGGTGGGAAAATTCACGGTGGCCGTGGAGCTCAGTGCGAGCTGATTGGCCTTGGACAGGTAGGCGGCGGGTGTGGGCATGTCGCTGCGCACCACGGCGTCCCCGCCAAGGAGTTGCCGCGCATCGCGCTGCAAGCCTGCATTGAGGCGGTCAGCAAAAAACCCCACCGCGCTTAGCGCGGCTACTGCCAATGTCACCGCCACAATCAATAAGCGCAACTCGCCAGCCCGCAAATCGCGCCGCAGGGTGCGCCAGCCCAGTTGGATGAAAAGTGTGTTCATGTGCCGAACCTTAACGCAAAGCAGTCGGGGAGCCCGGCGTGCGGGCAATGCTTGCCGGCTGGCTGCAGTCAGGCAACTTGCGGCCGCCGCCAAGCCAATAAAACGCTATAACTTAAATAGCGTTATAGGCAGTTAATACAACGGCCTTAGTGCTATTTGATCAAAAAAAGGCTTTTTGGCTCGCCAGTGCTGGCTCTGAAGCGCCCAGAGCCGCTTGCGAGACCAGCGCCAAAGCGCCCGCCTACCGTTGCACCGCAGGGGTGTATGCGGCCGGTTTGGGGCCTGCCAAGCCGGGCGACAAGCGCAGTCGCTGCGCCTGGCTGTAGCAAACAAAGCGCTTGTGGGTTGCTCGGCCAATGGCGCACAACCCAACCAGCTCCGCTACCTGGTGGGCCATTTGGGTGATGCCGCTTCTCGACACCACAATGGGCACGTTCATTTGCGCCGACTTGATAACCATCTCACTGGTCAGGCGACCGGTGGTGTAGAACACAAAACCCTGCGCGTCAGCGCCAGCGGCTGGGTTCATCGCAAGCCAGCCGGCAATGGTGTCAATCGCGTTGTGGCGGCCCACGTCTTCAACAAACAGCAGCATTTCGGGGTCAGCCGGCGCGGCGTCGCTGGCGTCAAATTCAGCTGCGACGCTGAACAGGGCACAGGCATGCACCGAGCCTGCCGACTTGTAGGTGGTTTCTTTAAGCCGAATGGCGTTGACCAAGGCATACAGCTGTCGCTGGGAAAGCTGGGCGTCGGGCGGCAGCACGATGCGGTCCACATCGTCCATCAGCGCGCCGAACACGCTGCCTTGGCCGCAGCCGGTGGTGACTACGCGCTTGGCGGTTTTCTGCGCTAAGTGTGCAATGCCGTGGCGCGTTTTTACCGCTGCCGCACCCACCTCCCAGTCCACTGTGATCGACTCAACCTCAGCTGCACAGGCCACCAGCCGCTGGTTGCGCAAATAGCCCAACACCAGCAGCTCGGGTTGCGCGCCTAGGGTCATCAGGGTGACGAGTTCGCGTTTGTCGACATACACCGTCAAGGCGCGCTCCGCCGGAATCGCCACCGGATGCACTTCGCCGTACTCGTTGACCGCGTTGATCTGGCAAGTCAGTGCTGCCGTGGCATGGGTCAACTCGGGTAACACCAAAGCGCCATGCTCGCGGCCTGCAGCAAAGCCGCAACCTGCCCCATCGGGCGGCTTACAAGAGCGCTTAGAAAGTGGTGCACCAACTGGCATAGCCCAAGCGTACAGCAACCACAACCAAGGAACTACCTTGCGGGGCCAGCCGTTTGTTGATTCAGCCCTGTGAACGCGGTGAAGTCCCGGCCTTGGCTCAGCGGTGTCAGCTCGCCAAACGACAGCGCAGGCGGCGTGGTGGCAGTTGGTCGATGGCGGCCCAAGGCGATTGGCCACTGCTGGCCCGATGGCGGCAAACCCGTCTGCGCCCGGGGCACCGCGGGCGGCAATAGCCAACGGCGGCGGCACTGCATTTGCGGGCGGGCGAGCCGGCTAATTTTTGAGGCCTGACGCCCTGCACCTGCTGCCAGCGGGTAGGTTTTAGTGTGGGGGAGCAGGCGGACAAAGCCGCGCGCTCATTAAACAGTTTTTTTGGCTACCCAATAAACGGCTTCGCTGGTGGCTGCGACTTGTTCGACCTGTTCAATGTTTTCTTGCCGGTCCGGTATTCGCCCTGCGCCTAGCTGGCACGGCGGTTTTTGCATTCGCCACCGGGCTCAAAAGCAAGGCTTGTTGGCGCTGCCATTAAGACCAGTGGCCAGTAACGTCGGTAACGTCGGTAACGCCGGTAACGCCGGTAACGCCGGTGACTGGCAACTCCACCCGACGGCCGGTGCAGCGCCAGCGCTGGCAGTCGGGCGTATTGGCCAGCCGACGCAGGGTGTCGCCGCAGGCGGCTTATTTGGGCACACCGTCGGGCAGCGCCTGGGGCCAGGGACGGTTTGCACTACTCGGACGAGGTACTGGCGCTGGTGTTGGCGCTGGTCAAAATGGGCTACCGGGCGCTTTTGTTACCAGCAGCCGCGCTGTTGGCAACAAAAGCAGCGCACGGGCCGCCCGCTGCCGTACCGCCTCAAACCGCCGGGAGTTGCGCTGACTCTGCCCGGATTTGCCAGCGGCAGTTGGTGCGCCTGCGGCGCAGGGTCGCGGCCACAACGACTACTGGCCACGGCAACAGCGTTGCCAGCCGCGCGGGTGCGTTCAAAAAGTCAGCTGTGATGCGAATGAATCTGGCGTGAATATGCGCACGCCGATGTGCAGACGCAACGGTGTAAGCGCCAAGGTCAAGCGGCGCGCTTGGCCTCAGGGTACCCCGACGGCGGCAAGCGCTGCACCGGCAACACCCGGTTGTTGCCGGTGCAGCGTTCACACGCCCAGGTTGCCGGGCAGTGTGGTGCCGATGTCGATGCCAGTGCCGCCGCCATAGCCGATCACCGTTGCTGGCTCACCGCCGCGACGAATAGCGACAGCGCAGTATTTGAACTCCGGGATTTTTCCAAACGGGTCCAGTGCGGCGTTGGTCATCAGGTTCGCTGCTGCCTCGTAATACGCAAAAGGAATGAACACCGCGCCTTGCGGTGTCCCGTCATCACGGCGCACATGAATTGCAACCTGCCCGCGACGCGACTGCACCGTAATGACATCGCCGGGCGCCAGGCCGAATGCCGCCATATCAGCGCCACACAGGCTGGCGGTAGCGAGCGGCTCAATGGCGTCCAGCACGCTGGCGCGGCGGGTCATGCTGCCGGTATGCCAATGCTCAAGCTGGCGGCCAGTAATCAACACAAACGGGTAAGCCGCGTCGGGCCGCTCGTTGGCGGCAATGATGTCCGCAGGCACCAGCTTTACCCGGCCGCTAGGCGTGGGAAAGGTGTCGATAAACACGGTGGGCTGGCCTGGGTCTTCGGCGCTCAAGCAAGGGTAGGTCACACTGGATTGGCGCTCTAAGCGCTCCCAAGTAATGCCTGCAATGACGGCATGCATCGCTTGACGCATTTCCTCATACACCGCGGCCACACCGTCGTGCTCACCGGGGTAGTGCCATGTCAAGCCTAAGCGGCTGGCCAGTTGCTGAATAATCCACAGGTCGGGCTTGGCTTGGCCTGGCGGGTTCACCGCCTGCTTGCCCATTTGAACCATGCGGTCAGTGTTGCTGACGGTGCCGGTTTTTTCGGGCCAAGCCGTAGCGGGCAGCACCACGTCGGCTAGCCAAGCGGTTTCAGTCATAAAAATGTCTTGCACCACCAAGTGGCTCAAACTGGCCAGTGCATGCCGGGCATGGTTCAGGTCGGGGTCGCTCATGGCGGGGTTTTCACCCATGATGTACATGCCGCGAATCTTGTGCGGGTCGCTGTCGTCTGCCAGGGCCTTGTGCATGATCTCCACCACGGTGTAGCCGGGATTGGGGTCGAGTTTTGTGTTCCAGAAGTTTTCAAACCAAGCCAAATTGGCAGGGTCGTCTACCCGTTGGTAGTTGGGGAACATCATCGGGATCAAGCCCGCATCACTGGCGCCCTGCACGTTGTTTTGGCCCCGTAAAGGGTGTAAGCCAGAGCCCGGTTTGCCGATTTGCCCGGTCACGGTGACCAGTGCAATCAGGCAGCGGGCGTTGTCAGTGCCATGCACATGCTGGCTAATGCCCATACCCCACAAAATCATCGCGCCTTTGGCCTTGGCGAATTCGCGGGCCACCTCCCGCAGCGTGTGGGCTGCAATGCCGCAAATCGGTGCCATTGCCTCGGGGCTGTAGGCCTTGACGTTGTCGCGCAATGCCTCATAGTTGCTAGCACGCGTAGCAATAAAGTGCTCGTCCACCAAGCCTTCGTCTATCACGGTGTGAATCAGCGCATTGAGCATTGCCACGTCAGTGTCGGGTTTGAACTGCAGCGTGCGCCAGGCGTGTTGGCCAATGTCGGTCACGCGCGGGTCAGCCAGCACAATTTTGGCTCCCCGTTTGGCGGCGTTCTTCATCCAGGTTGCGGCCACGGGGTGATTGGCGGTGGGGTTTGAGCCAATGACCAAAATCAGCCCGGCGTGCTCTACGTCGTTAACTTGGTTGCTCACCGCACCCGAGCCCACGCCTTCGAGCAAAGCCGCCACACTCGACGCATGGCACAGGCGGGTGCAGTGGTCCACGTTGTTACTGCCGAGCCCGGTACGCACCAGCTTTTGAAACAGATAGGCTTCCTCGTTACTGCCTTTGGCCGAACCAAAGCCTGCAAGAGATTTTTTGCCGAAGGTCTCGCGCAAGCCCACCAATTGGCGGCCGCTAAGGTCCAGGGCCTCGTCCCAGCTTGCCTCGCGGAACACGGCCGACCAATCGGCGGAGTTACGGTTCAGCTGGTCGAGCAGCGCCGGGTCTTTGGACACGCCGGCCAAGCGAATCAACGGTTTTGTCAGCCGCTGTGGGCTGCTGGCGTAGTCAAAGCCGAACCGGCCCTTAACACACAAGCGGCTGTGGTTGGCCGGCCCGTCACGTCCATCGACGCTAACGATCAGGTTGTCTTTGACGTTGTAAGTCAGCTGGCAACCGACGCCACAAAACGGGCAGACCGAGTCAACTTTTTTGTCAACAACTTGGGAGCCGATCTGGGTCTTGGGCATGAGTGCGCCGGTCGGGCAGGCCTGCACGCATTCACCGCAGGCCACACAGGTACTTTGGCCCATCGGGTCATTGAGGTCAAACACGATCTCGCTGTGAACGCCGCGCATTGCATAGCCAATGACGTCATTGACCTGCTCTTCACGGCAGGCACGCACGCAGCGGTTGCACTGGATACAGGCGTCAAGGTTGACGGCCATGGCGGGATGCGAGACATCCGCTTTGGGTTGCGCACGGCGCAGCGCTTTCAGCTCATCACGAACCGTGACATTCAGGCGGCTGGCCCAATCGCTTAACTCGCCATGCTGACCGGCGGGCGCGGCCAACACATGGTCAGCCACAACGCCGCTGTCATTCCATTTGTAGCCGACGTCGGGCATGTCCGACAGCAGCAGCTCAATGACCATCTTTTGGCTTTTGACTGCGCGCTCGCTGTGCGCCAGCACCTGCATGCCCGCCGTGACTTGACGGCAGCAGCTCGGCGCGAGGGCGCGCTCACCCTTGACCTCGACCACGCAGGCGCGGCAGTTACCGTCTGGGCGATAGCCGTCTTTGTAGCAAAGGTGGGCAATGTCAACGCCGCAGCGCTTGGCCGCCTTAAAAATCGTTTCGCCTTCAAAAGCGTGCACTGTGCGGCCGTCGAGCTCGAACTCGACGGTTTGCGGCAGCACTTCAATCAGCTGGGTAGGGGCGTTCATGCGGCTTCTCCATTGATGCTGCGCGCTGTGACAGCCGGCTCGCCGGGCGCTGGCAAGCCTGCCGGCCACGCCGCCTCACGGACTTCACTCGGAAAATACTTTTGGATGCAGCGGATGGGGTTCGGTGCCGCTTGGCCCAGCCCGCAGATCGACGCGTCCGCCATCACCGTCGCTAAGTCGTCCAGGGTAGCGGCGTCCCACGCGGGTGCCTGCATCAGCTTGGCCGCCTTGGCTGTGCCCACCCGACACGGCGTGCACTGACCACAGCTTTCATGCTCAAAAAACCGCATCACATTGAGGGCCGCGTCACGCGCCTTGTCTTGGTGGCCCAAAACAATAATGGCAGCCGAGCCGATAAAGCAACCGTGAGGCTGCAGGGTATCAAAGTCCAGCGGGATCGTATTCATTGTCGCGGGCAATATGCCGCCCGATGCACCACCAGGCAGGTAGGCATAAAAGTCATGGCCCTGGGCCATACCGCCGCAGTATTCGTCCACCAGCTCTTGCACGGTGATGCCGGCAGGCGCCAGTTTGACGCCCGGCTGCCGTACCCGGCCGCTCACACTAAAAGAGCGCAAGCCTTTGCGGCCGTGGCGGCCAAAACTGGCAAACCAGTCAGCGCCTTTTTCTACGATGTCGCGGACCCAATACAGGGTTTCAAAATTATGTTCAAGCGTCGGGCGGCCAAACAGACCGACCTCGGCAATGTAAGGCGGGCGCATGCGCGGCTCGCCGCGTTTGCCCTCAATGCTTTCAATCATGGCCGACTCTTCACCGCAAATGTAGGCGCCAGCGCCGCGACGCAGCTCAATGTGTGGCAACGGGCAGGGCGGATTGGCCTGCAACTTGGCAAGCTCGCGTTGCAGCATGACGCGGCAGTCGTGGTATTCGTCGCGCAAATAAATGTAGCAAGCGCTCACGCCCACCACCTGTGCGGCCACCAGTAAACCTTCGAGAAAACGGTGCGGGTCGCGCTCAAGATAAGTACGGTCTTTGAAGGTGCCAGGCTCGCCTTCGTCGATGTTCACCGCCATCAACCGGGGCGCAGGCTGCCCGCGCACGATGCGCCACTTGCGCCCGGCCGGAAAACCGGCACCGCCTAAGCCACGCAAGCCTGAGTTTTCCATAGCCACCAAGACGCGCTCGGCGTCTTCGTCCGGCTGGCTCAAACGCGCCGCCAAGCGGTAGCCGCCGTGCGCGCAGTAGGTGTCGTAGTCGGTCATTGCCGGCGTGAGCAGATCGCTGGACGCAGGAATGCTTTTTTCAGCAAACTCTGATGCTACAAAATTAATAGCTGCCGGGGATTTGACCATGCGGGCATTAGCTGATTTCACCGCTAAAACGACGTTTTCAGGTGTTGCAAATGGCACCGGATGCTGGTGCACCACCGCCGCTGGCGCTTGCTCGCAGCGGCCAATACACGGCGCTGAAATCACCCGTACATCGGCACTGCCCAACAAGGCGGCAAGCCGCGCCAGCAAGTCGCTGGCACCAGCGAGTTCACACGACAAGCCGTCGCACACCCGAACCGTCAAGCCGGCCACTGCGCCGCCCGATTTGACCACCTCAAAGTGGTGGTAGAACGTCGCGACTTCATACACCTCAGCCATCGCAATATTCGTTTGTTTGGCCAGTGCTACCAAATGCCGGTCGTGCAAACACAAAAACGCGTCATTGAGCAGGTGCAAATGCTCGATCAGCAGGTCGCGCCGATAACCCTGCGGCGGCCGCGGCCCAATCAAAGCGCGGACTTCAGCGAGCGACGCATCGTCGGCTTGGCGGCCTTTGAGCTGACTTTTTCGCTTGATGCGCGCTCGCAATTCGTCAACCGTGGCAATCGCCACTGCCTTGATGTGATGGAGCTCGCTAGCTTTGGCAGGATGATTCATGATGACTTGACCTTGTGACTTGACCTTGTGACTTGACTATGCCGCTTGACTGGCTAAAAAAGTAAGGCGGCTGGTCAGGCAAAAAACTTGGCAACGCTAAGCAAGGTGCGGTAGATGCCCCACGCCAACGGCAAGCCGACTGCCGCCCAAGCAAACGCAACCAGCGCGGGGCTAACACTGTCTGCGCCGTCACCACTGCGGGTAACTTCAGATGCTGTGGCGCGTTCGTGTGCCAGCTTTTTTTCTGCCGCCAGCTCGGCATCGGTCATAAACCATTTTGCGTCCAACGGCTTGACCAGCAAATTACAAATCAAGCCCACCACCAGCATGCCCACCAGGATGTACATCGTCTGGTTGTACACCTGCTCACGCGCAATGCCCAGGCTAAGCTGGTATTCGCGCATGTAGTTCACCACTACCGGGCCCAACACACCGGCTGTAGCCCATGCGGTCAGTAGCCGGCCATGAATCGCACCCACCATTTGTGTTCCGAACAAGTCCGCAAGGTAGGCCGGCACCGTTGCAAAACCACCGCCGTACATGCTGAGAATCACACAGAAAGCGCCAACAAACAACACAATATTGCCCGCTGCAGCGCTGCCAGGAACGCTGGCATACATCATGCCACCCAACACAAAAAATACAATGTAGGTCAGCTTGCGACCGAGCTTGTCAGACAAGCTAGCCCAGAAAAACCGACCACCAATGTTGAACAAACTGAGCAGCGCAGTGAAACCGGCTGCCACTGTGGCAATCGCGGCCAGCTGCGTTTTGTCGAGCTCACCGAACTTTTTGGACACCCCCATCAAGGAGCCGCCAAACACTTCTTGCAACATTGGTGAGGCCATGCCGATAACACCAATGCCGGCACTGACGTTCATGCACAGCACCATCCAGATCAGCCAAAACTGGGGAATACCCCAGACTTTTTTGACATGCACATGGCGCTGCGTGATCATGGTGTTGCTGACCTGCGCTGGCGCTGGACTCCAGCCTGCAGGCTTCCAGCCGGTTTCTGGCACCCGATAGCCGAAAGCGCCGGCCATCATAAAAACAAAATAAACCAGCGCCATCACGACAAACGTCTGCATCACGCCCACGCTGGTGGGCGTGGCGAAGTACTTCATCAGGTCGGCCGCCAGGGGCGAGCCAATCATGGCGCCGCCACCAAAACCCATGATGGCCATGCCGGTGGCCATACCGCGCCGGTCTGGAAACCACTTAATCAAGGTAGAGACCGGCGAGATGTAGCCCAGCCCAAGGCCGATACCGCCGATGACGCCTGAGCCCAACAGCATCAGCCAGAACTGGTGCAGGTACACGCCCAACGCCGAGACCAACATACCGCCGCACCAACACACGGCGGAGACTACGCCGGCTTTGCGTGGCCCGGCGCGTTCGAGCCAGCCGCCCCAGGTCGCAGCGGAGGAGCCGAGCAGCACGAAAAACAGTGTGTACATCCAGCCCAAGGTGGAGATTTTCCAGTCGCAAGAGGTGCTAAACAGCTCGGCGAAAAAGCCGACTTCAGGGCCGCACTTGATGGCGTCCTTGATGCCTAGGGCCTTTGACAACGGCAGCCAAAACACTGAAAAGCCATACGCCATGCCAATACACAGGTGAATAGCTAAGGCCGCAGGCGGCACCAGCCAGCGGTTAAAGCCTGGCCCCGCGATGATCCGTTCTTTGTCGAGAATTCCTGACATTCATTTCTCCTTTTTTGTTTTGTCTGCAATTGCGTCACTCGTGCTGTGCATTTGCCGCCCAAGGCGGTCTGCATAATTGCGGTTCGGCCAAGGTGGCAAAAACCGCAATTAATCGAAACATACGCGCTTTGCCATACGCTAAGCTGACGACAAAAACCTAACGCCGCGGCCATGCCGCCAGCGCTGCCGCAAACCACCGCAGCGCTTGCCCGCGGTAAGTCTCGAACGCCCGCTGTGCTTAAGCAAAAGAGCTTGTGTCAGCAAAGGGCTGCAGACCGAGTGATGCAAAAAACAGGCTCAAGCCACAAAACGTCTTTTTGGCACAAACTGGCACAGACAAAAGCGCAAAACAAAGCAGCGCGGTGCGGCAGGCTTGCAAAATTTGCACCACGGCCAAGCGCTTTGGACGTGCCAACGCGCCGCGCTGCTGGTTTTTAGTTTTTGGCTGCTGGCTGCTGGCTATCGGCTATCGGCTATCGGCTAGGCTCGGTGAAGTGCTGACTTTGTGCCGGTGGCGAACATAGCTGAGTCTGCAGTGCGCAAGCAAACGCCCCGGCGATATCGGCGCTAGCGGGGGAAACTGTTTTTTCTCACCCCACTGAGCCGGCCCACCCGGGCGGCTCTACACCACCGCAGGCTCGCCGCAGTGATGCGGCGCTGGCCTGAGCAAGCAGCCCGCCCGCACCGGCTTGGGGCAGCGCTGGCGCGCCGCAGCCTGGCAGCGCCAGGCTGGCTATTGCACTAGCATCATGGCCGCCTCAAGGCTACGCGGTGTGCGGTGTGCGGTCTGCCCACTGAACTGATCAGCGTTTTCAGCTCGGAGCCCACCGAGGGCAAGGTCTGCCGCCAAGAAACGCTGTGCATGGCAGCTGGCAATGCGCTGGCGCGGCAGCTGCAGACAGCGCCGGCTGCGGCGCTGAGCATCACGGTTTGCAGTCAATAGGTCTGGGCAGCCGGCTTGAGCAACACGCCAACTTCTGCCCGCCACGGTTTGCAGCGACCAGCGCCAGCAACGCCCACTTATGCGGCAACTGCTGGCAGCCAAAAACCCTTTGGTGTGCGCCCCACCCCAAAAAAATGCCCTTGGCTCGCAGCTGCCTGGCTAGGCTTGCCCTGCAGGGCGCGCAAAACAGCAAACAACGCGGGCGAGGTGGTGCAGCCGGCGAGTCGCACGCCCTTGGGTGGGTTTGTACTTGTCCAGCGCCAGCAAACAGTAAAGTCAGCCCGGCAAGTTCCCGGCCGCACGGGCCGCTCAGATGTTGGGCGTTGGGCGTTGGGCGTTGGGCGTTAAGTGTTTTTAGAGATAGTGATGGTCGGGAACTTATTTGAAAAGTCTTTGGCCTTGGCGGCCACCGTAATGGCCACCTTGCGGGCCACCGCCTTGTAGACGGCGGCCACCTCGCCATCGGGGTCGGCCACCACCGTTGGGCGGCCGTTATCGGCGTGCAAGCGAATTTGCATGTCCAAGGGCAGCGCGCCAAGGTAGTCCATGTTGTACTCGGCGGCTAGGTTTTTGCCGCCGTCTGCACCAAAAATATGCTCAGCATGGCCGCACTGGCTGCAAACGTGTACCGCCATGTTCTCCACAATACCCAGAATTGGCACACCGACTTTCTCGAACATCTTGATGCCTTTTTTGGCGTCCAGCAGCGCGATGTCCTGCGGTGTCGTGACGATTACCGCGCCGGTCATCGGCACGCGCTGACTTAACGTGAGCTGGATGTCGCCGGTGCCGGGCGGCATGTCAACGATCAGGTAGTCCAGGTCGCGCCAGTTGGTTTGGCGCAGCAATTGCTCCAGCGCCTGGGTTGCCATTGGACCGCGCCAGACCATGGCCTCGTCTTTCGGCACCAAAAACCCAATCGACATGACCTGAATGCCGTAGTTTTCCATCGGCTCCATGTTCTTGCCGTCAACGCTTTGGGGGCGGCCTTCAAGGCCCATCATCATCGGCTGGCTGGGGCCATAAATGTCGGCATCGAGTAGGCCCACGCTGGCGCCCTCGGCGGCCAAGGCCAAGGCCAGGTTCACGGCGGTTGTGCTTTTGCCCACACCGCCTTTGCCCGACGCCACGGCGATGATGTTTTTTACATTGGGCAGCAATTGCACGCCGCGCTGCACGCTGTGGCTGGCGATTTTGACGGTGACGTTGACCAACACATTGCCCACGCCGGCGACGCTTTTGGCCGCCGCGATCATGCTTTCCCGGATGGCTGGCAGCTGGCTTTTGGCGGGGTAGCCCAACTCCACATCAAAAGCAACATCGCTGCCGGTGAGCTGCAGATTTTTGACGGCTTTGCTGCTGACAAAGTCTTTGCCGGTGTGGGAATCAATGACGCTGGCAAGCGCAGCGAAAAGTCGGTCTTGGGTGAGCATGGCGTTGTTTCCTGTGAACTGGGCAGTGTAGCGAAGCGACCTAAAATCAGGCAACTTGCTTTGCAGAAAATCACCACCGATGTCCCGTACTCTTTTTGTCACCACCGCCCTGCCATACGCCAACGGTAGCTTTCATATCGGCCACATCATGGAGTACATCCAGGCTGACATTTGGGTGCGTTTTCAGCGCATGCAGGGCCATGAGGTGAGCTTTGTCGGTGCCGACGACGCGCATGGCGCACCGATCATGATTGCCGCTGAAAAAGCCGGGCTGACGCCGCAGCAGTTTGTGGCCAATATCGCGGCTGGCCGCCAGCCTTGCCTGGACGGTTTTCACATTGCTTTTGACAACTGGCACTCTACCGATGCGCCTGAAAACCACGCGCTAGCCCGGCAAATTTACCGCGACCTGCGCGACAACGCCGCCGGCTCACTGATTGAGCGCAAAACTATTGACCAGTTCTTTGACCCCGAAAAGAACATGTTTTTACCCGACCGCTTTATCAAAGGCCAATGCCCGCGTTGTCATGCCCAAGACCAGTATGGCGACAACTGCGAGGTTTGCGGCGCGGTGTATGCACCCACGGACTTGATTGAGCCGCACTCGGCCCTGTCAGGGGCAACACCGGTGCTCAAAAGCTCGGAGCATTTTTTCTTCAAGCTCTCTGAGCCTCGCTGTGTGGCGTTTCTTGAAAAATGGACGCAAGACGGCAAGCTGCAGCCCGAGGTGGCCAACAAGGTAAAGGAATGGTTCAGCGTGCGTGCCAACCCTGACGGTTCGACCTCCGAGGGCCTCGGTGACTGGGACATCAGCCGGGACGCGCCCTACTTTGGCATTGAAATCCCAGACGCACCGGGCAAGTACTTTTACGTCTGGCTAGACGCCCCGGTGGGCTACTTGGCGTCGCTCAAAAACCTGCTGGACAAGCGCGGCCAGTCTTACGACGACTACATGGCCAACCCCGCGCTGGAGCAGTACCACTTCATCGGCAAAGACATCGTGACCTTTCACACCCTGTTCTGGCCGGCGATGCTGCACTTCAGCGGCCGTAAAACGCCTGACAATATTTTTGTTCATGGCTTTTTAACGGTCAACAACGGCCAGAAAATGAGTAAAAGCCGTGGTACTGGCTTAGACCCACTCAAATACCTGAGCTTGGGCATGAACCCCGAGTGGCTGCGCTACTACCTGGCCACTAAGCTGAACGCCAAAAACGAAGACATCGACTTCAACGCCGACGACTTTTTAGCCCGGGTAAACAGCGATTTGATTGGCAAATATGTCAATATCGCCAGCCGAGCTGCTGGGTTTTTAACCAAGCTCGCTGCTGGGGAAATTGGTGGTGACGGGCACCAGTTTGCCCACCCTGATGTCGAAATTTACCCCTCAGCAAGTGTCGTCAAGGTAGCCGCTAGCGCGGCTGAAATCAGTCACTTCTACGAGCAGCGTGAGTTTGGCAAAGCACTGCGAAAAGTCATGGAACTGGCCGATGGACTTAACGCCGCATGGGACCGGGAGGCACCATGGAAGTTGGCAAAAGCACAGGACCAGCAAACGCAGGCGCGCTTGCAACGAATTTGCAGCAACACGATTGAAGGCTTCAGGCTGCTGACGCTTTACTTAAAGCCGGTACTCCCGGCGTTGGCCGTGGCGGTTGAATCGTTTCTCAACATTGCCCCGCTTGAATTTTCAGCTGCCGCTACGCCGCTTGCCGCAGGCCACCGAATCGGCGCTTACCAGCATCTGATGCAACGTGTGGAGCCTCAGCAGCTTGAAGCCTTGTTTGAGCCTGCAGCCGTCGTTTTAGTTGCCCAAGATGCTACTTTTTCGATAGCACAGACATTGGCAGTGACCGCGGTGTTGCCAGGCGGCGAAGCGATTGCCCCCACCATCACCATCGACGACTTCGCCAAAATCGACCTGCGTATCGCGCTGATCGTCAATTGCGAGGCGGTGGCGGGCTCCACCAAGTTGCTGCGTTTGACACTCGATGTGGGCGAGGGAAAAACACGCCATGTCTTCAGCGGCATTGCCGGCGCCTACCCGCCCGCCGCGTTGATTGGCAAGCACACCGTGATGGTTGCTAACTTGGCTCCGCGCAAGATGAAGTTTGGCCTAAGCGAAGGCATGGTGCTGGCCGCCAGCCACAGTGGTGAGCCCGCCCAGCCCGCCGGCATTTACCTGCTTGAGCCGCTGCCGGGCGCCACCCCAGGCATGCGGGTGCGCTAGGGGCGGTCTGCAGCACGTTGGCGAAGTGGTGGCCGCGGCAGCAGCAATGGCGGTGGCAATGGTGTGCGCGGTAGCGGCAGTAGCCGTGGGAGCGGTGCGGCTAGCAGTGCGGATGGAGCGGACAGGCGGGCGATGGTGCTGTGGGTCAGGCTGATCTACCAGGCGCTTTTGGCCGCTTGCTGCGTTGCCATTGCCGGCAAAAGCAAGGCGGTAATGCGCTCAGGGCCGAGCAGTTGCAGACCGCTGGAAATTGTGCAGACCTTGCCCCAATGTTGTGGCCCTACCTTGCAGTGTCCGGTGCGGTGCGGCTGCGCTGGCCAGCAATGCGTAAACCTGTGCCTGAGCGCTGCGCCATGCCCTGAATCAGCGAGTCCAACAGCTGCAACAACGCAGTCGGCTCAACCGGCTCGAACGGCGCTACCAGCACCGCGATTTTCAACTGCAACGACACCAGCGGCACCGCGCCGGAGACACCCGCCAAGCCCCGGGCAATCAGTCGCTGGCCAGCGTCGAGCAGCCATGCCCGTGTCACTGGGCCTTTGAGCACCAGCAACAGGTCGCCATCGCGGTGCCGGGCCACGGAGTCGCCCTCGGGCATTAACGCGGCCGCCAATGCCCCAGCGTGTACCACTGCCGCTTGCGCACCCTGCAAGCCGTGGTCTTTACGAACTGCCTGGATGTTGCTGATACGAATTCGCATCACCGCCCCGCTGCTGCTGCTGGCGCGCTGGAGTCGGGTAATTTGCTGCAACAGCACCCAGTGGTTGCCCATGCCGGTGAGCGGATCAATGCGTTGCAGCGCGCCCATGCGCAGCAGGTTGGCGCGCTTTTCACGGCTGCGGAAAAACAGCGCCACCATCAACAGCGGAATTTGAAACGCTACTCCTGCCTGCGCGCCGTATTGGGTCGCTATGGTCGAAGGCAATTCCCCCAGCAGGCGCAGCACTGGGAAAATCGCGCCACTGCACAGGCAAACGACGGCCGCCAGCACCCACATGCCCACCCGGGGCAAACGCCAAGCGTACCAAGCCGCTGCAGCCAAATAGGTCAGCAAACTCAGCAAATAGTAAGGCGCAAACGTCGGGATAAACGGCGCGCGGTCCGGCGCCAAGGAGCCGGCCATCACCACCAGGCCCAGCCCGCTAATGAACAGCAACCAGTGCCGCCCCCAGCGGGCGAGCTGCTCAGACATCAAGCGCTTGAGCAGCAGGTGCAGCAGCACGCTGCTGGCAATTGGCAGGGTGGAAAACGACCGGTCGTTCCACCAAGCCGCTGCGGGCCAAAAGTACTCGCCAGCCAAACCGGTTGCGGCCAGTTGCGTCAGCGTGGCCACCGCGACAAAGGTGGCATACCAAAAATGAATTCGCTCTTGCCACGCCACAGCCTGCACGCAGCTCACAGCCAGCGTTAGCAGCATTAAGCCTAGGTACACGCCTAGCATTAAATACCAGCGCTTGATGTCGTTTTGAAACGCTGCCGCGTCAACTAACTGCCAGCTCACGCTAACAGGGTAAATATTGGCCACCCGCAGGTACATTGGCGCACGCACGCCAGGCCCAACCGGCACGTTAAACGCTGGATACAGGTTGGGTAACGCCCAGTCTTGCACTGCCAGCCGGTCACCAGAATGCTGCACCCGCCAAAGCGCAGCGCCATCGGCTGCCAACGCGCTGGTGTACAAATCGGCCGTGTCCAGCCCGGGGTGCGGCAACACCAGCAGGTGTGC
>JAYULP010000435.1:0-1176 GCA_043763445.1 Polaromonas sp. | reverse complement strand
AGGAGCTGTTGGCAAACGCGTTTTGCAACACGCTCATCATCACCAGGCCCGGCACCAAAAACGCGGTGTAGTCGAGCTGTCCGTACACCTTGACTTGGCCTTGCAGGACATGCCCAAAAATCAACATATACATCACGGCGGTCAGCACCGGTGCGCCCACGGTTTGAAAACCGACTTTCCAAAAACGCAGCACTTCCTTGTAGAACAGGGTTTGCCAGCCACTCATGCCGTTGTCTCCTGGCTGGGCGCGGTGGCCCATGTGCCGGCCATTACCTCAAGAAAAACATCCTCCAGGTCGGCCTTGCGGATTTCAACGTCCTGCGCGTGCAGCCCCGCCTCGCGCACGGCCGCGAGGTACTGCTCAATTTCGTGGGCGTTGTGGGCGGGAAACTGAACGATGCGGCCGGTAACACGGGCTTTGTTGGCCAGGTGCTGGGGCAGCGCGGTGTCAACTTTGAAGCGCAGCACATTGGACGATGCGGCGCTGAGCAGTTCAGAGGTCTTGGCCAAAGCCACCATGCGCCCTTGCTTGAGCATGGCGATACGGCTGCACAGTGCCTCGGCCTCCTCCAGATAGTGGGTCGTCAACAGCACCGTGCTGCCTTGTTTGTTGAGCTTGGCAATGAACTGCCACAGCGTTTGCCGCAGCTCCACATCGACGCCGGCCGTTGGCTCGTCCAGCACGATCACTTGCGGCTTGTGAACCAGCGCCAGCGCCACCAGCACTCGGCGCTTCATGCCGCCAGACAGCTGGCGCATATTGGCATGGGCTTTGTCAGCTAGGCCCAGGTTGTGCAGCAACTCGTCAATCCAGGCGTCATTGTTGCGGACACCAAAATAGCCCGACTGAATCCGCAAGGCTTCGCGCACAGTAAAAAACGGGTCAAACACCAGCTCTTGCGGCACCACCCCCAACTTGCGTCGGGCGTTGGCATAGTCGGTCACTACATTGCAGCCATGCACCAAAATATGCCCAGAAGACGCTGTAGCCAAGCCGGCCAGAATGCTGATCAGGCTGGTTTTCCCTGCTCCGTTCGGGCCAAGAAGCCCAAAAAACTCACCGGCCTCGATCTCAAACGTCACATCACTGAGCGCCTGCACCGGGGGCTCTAAGCCTTTGCGCGCTGAAGCGTAGCTTTTGGAAACGTGCTGAATAGAAATAGCTGGCATGAACCC
>JAYULP010000434.1:0-7791 GCA_043763445.1 Polaromonas sp. | reverse complement strand
CCAAGCTGGCCAAGCGCGCATAAACATCGCCGAGGTTTTCGTGTGCAGTTGCATAGCGGGGGTTAGTCCGAACCGCCATTTCAAGCGCAGCGCGAGCTTTATCAAACTGGCTTTGGCTCGCATACAGAACCGCTAGATTGTTGTATGGCTCCGGCAGCTCTGGATAGTCTTGCGTGATCTGAGTGAAAGTTGCGATGGCTTCGAGACTCTGGCCTGCCTCTGTTTGCACCACGCCAGCCATAAAGCGCATTTGCGGGTCACGCGGCTTAACACTCAGATATTGATTAGCAACAGCGGCTGCTTGCGTGAGCTGGCCCGCGCGAATCAAGCGCTGCACTTCTGCGTAGTCATCAGCGTGAGCCAGTGATGCGGCCAAAGTCGCAGCTACAAAAAAGCAGCGCCGCAAAAAACATATACGGCGACTAACAGCAGTGGGCAGGCGCATAAAAAGTCTCAATAAGTGGACAAAAAAACCCGTAACGTGCGACGCGAGTTTGAAGTCAGATCAGCATTGCTTTTGAAACCATCACCGTGATTTCGGGGTTCGCGCCGTTGCGCGCCGAGCCGAAAAGTCAACTAAAGCGGCCGCCACATTTGAAGGCAGCCCCACTAGCAACTCCGCGCTCGCTATACTTACAAAGTGTAGCCGACGGCCAGGGTATCGCACCCCTGTAAACGGGCCTTGTCAGCGGTGCCAAAGCGTTTTGGTAGCAGCCAAACGCCCTGTCCAAAAATCAAACATTTTGTTTTTTTTGGATATTCGGCTGCATCTGCTTGAGCCCAGTTGTGCAGTGGTGATCAGCCGCTGAAATCGCCTGTGTTGAGCGCCTTTTTGACTTCTGTTTTTTCTACCGCCACGAGTCCTTCCCACATGAGCCTTCGCATTTACAACACGCTGACGCGTGCGGTGGAAGATTTTTCGCCCTTGACTCCAGGCCAGGTCCGCATGTATGTCTGCGGCATGACGATCTATGACTTATGCCACATTGGTCATGCGCGAATGATGATGGCTTTTGATGTGGTGCAACGCTGGCTCAAAGTCACTGGCTATCAGGTCACTTATGTGCGCAACATTACGGATATTGAGGACAAAATCATCCGTCGGGCAGTTGAGCGCGGCATGAGTATTCGCGACCTTACTGACGAGATGATCGCCGCGATGCACCAAGACATCAGCGCTCTTGGTATTGAGCCGCCAAGCGCCGAGCCGCGCGCTACCGATTACGTACCGCAAATGCTCGCCATGATTCACCGCCTGCAGGATAAAGGTCTGGCCTACCAGTCTGTCGGCGGCGACGTGAACTTTTCGGTACGCAAATTTCCCGGCTACGGCAAGCTCTCGGGCAAGTCAGTCGACGAGCTGCGCGCCGGCGAGCGGGTAGCGGTGTTGGACGGCAAAGAGGACCCACTTGACTTTGTGCTTTGGAAAAGCGCCAAGTCCACTGAGCCGCAGGACGCGCAATGGGCTAGCCCTTACGGGCTTGGCCGCCCGGGCTGGCATATTGAATGCTCCGCCATGGCATGCGCGTTGCTAGGCGAGAGCTTCGATATTCACGGCGGCGGTGCCGACTTGCAGTTTCCCCACCACGAAAACGAAATCGCCCAAAGCGAGGGTGCCAGCCTTGACGCTCAAGGCTGCGGCACGCCCTTGGCCAGGCTCTGGATGCATAACGGCTTTGTGCGAGTAGACAACGAAAAAATGTCCAAGTCGTTGGGCAACTTTTTTACTATCCGCGAAGTGTTGGCGCAGTTTGACGCCGAAACGGTTCGCTTTTTCTTGGTACGCGCGCACTACCGCACCGCTGTGAATTACAGCGACGCCCATTTGGACGACGCACACGCCGCCCTTGGCCGGTTGTATACCGCGTTGCATTTGGTTGACGCTACGGCGGTCACGATTGATTGGACGAGCCCTTACGCTGCACGCTTCAAAACGGCTATGGACAATGATTTCGGCACACCTGAAGCGGTGGCGGTGTTGTTCGAGCTCGCCAGCGAAGTCAACAAAACCCGATCGACAGCGCTAGCGGGCCTTTTGAAAAGCCTGGGCGCTTGCCTGGGCCTGCTACAGCGCTCGCCCGATGAGTTTTTAAAAGCGGGTGCAGCCCTTGACGATGCCAGCATTCAGGCGCTAATCGCTCAACGTGCTGCAGCCAAAGACGCACGAGATTTTGCAGCGGCCGACCAAATCCGCTTGGGCCTTGCGGCGCAGGGCATTGTGCTGCAAGACGCACCATCGGGTACCACTTGGGCGGTGGTCAAAGCATGACAGTTTTATTGGATTTTAAGAGCCTTTTAAGGCTGGAGCCCGGGACGATATTGCCTGGATTGCTATGAAAAAGACGATTGAAAAAATGCTGGTCCCGGCCGGGACCGAAACGCTGGGTGCGCTGGCCTCAACCCAGCTGGCCGAAGCGCTCGCCCAGCCAATGCCAGGCTACTGGCAGGACGCCTGCAAACACCTTGTAAAAAAAGACCGTGTTCTCAAGCGGCTGATTCCGCAGTTTCCGGGCACCAGCATTCCGCCACGGGGCGACGCCTTCAGCACACTGGCCCGCAGCATCATTGGGCAGCAGATTTCAGTCAAAGCTGCGCAAACCGTGTGGCATCGGTTTGCCGCCTTGCCCAAGGCGATGACGCCAGCGGAGGTACTCAAGCTCAAGGTTGACGACATGCGCGGCGCAGGTTTGAGTGCCCGCAAAGTCGAGTATTTGGTTGATTTGTCGATTCACTTCGACAACGGCGCTGTCCACGTAACGCACTGGGACGCGATGGACGATGAGGCCATCATTGCCGAGCTGGTCGCCATTCGCGGCATCGGCCGTTGGACCGCTGAGATGTTTTTGATCTTTTATCTGACGCGCCCTAATGTGCTGCCACTCGATGACGTTGGGCTGATCAGCGGCATCAGTAAAAACTATTTCTCGGGCGAGTCCGTCAGCCGCAGCGACGCGCGCGAGGTGGCCGCCGCTTGGTCGCCCTATTGCAGCGTAGCGACTTGGTATATTTGGCGCTCGCTAGACAACCTGCCGGCGGCGTCGTGACGCTGCTACCAGCTCGTTCGTGCTGCCATTTCAAGCACCCCTAAGGAGCCTTCCGCGTGGCCAAAAAGACATTTCTCGACTTTGAGCACCCGATTGCCGAGCTCGACGGCAAAATTGAAGAGCTGCGTTATGTTCAAACCGAGTCCGCCGTAGATATTTCTGACGAAATTGAGCAGCTCGCCAAAAAAAGTCTGCAGCTCACCAAAGACATCTACAGTGACCTGACGCCCTGGCAGGTCACCAAAATTGCCCGGCACCCAGAGCGGCCCTACACGCTGGACTATGTACGCGAGATTTTCACTGACTTTATCGAGCTGCATGGAGATCGACATTTCGCGGACGACTTGAGCATTGTGGGCGGTTTGGCGCGCTTTAATGGCACTGCCTGCATGGTGCTCGGCCACCAAAAAGGCCGGGACACCAAAGAGCGCGGTTTGCGCAACTTTGGTATGAGCAAGCCAGAGGGCTACCGCAAGGCGCTGCGGTTGATGAAAACGGCTGAAAAATTCAAGCTACCAGTGTTTACCTTCGTCGACACGCCCGGTGCCTTTCCAGGCATGGACGCTGAAGAGCGCGGGCAGTCGGAGGCCATTGGCCGTAACATTTTCGAGATGGCGCAGCTCGAAGTGCCTATCATCACCACCATCATCGGTGAAGGCGGCTCGGGCGGCGCTTTGGCCATCAGTGTGGCAGACCAGGTACTGATGCTGCAATACTCTATTTATTCCGTCATCAGTCCCGAAGGCTGCGCCAGTATTTTGTGGAAAACCAGCGAGCGCGCCCAAGACGCGGCTGAGCAGCTAGGCATTACCGCGCACCGACTCAAAGCCCTGGGCTTGATTGACAAAATTATCAGTGAGCCGGTGGGCGGCGCACACCGCGACTACAAGCAAATGGCAGCGTTTTTGAAGCGCGGGTTAAACGATGCGTACCGCCAGATCAGCGACCTTAAGGTCGCAGAGTTGCTGGACAGGCGCTACGACAAGCTGCAGGGCTTCGGGCGGTTTATAGACACCAAGGCCGACAGCAAGTAAAGCGGCTGGACTCAAAAAAGCCGCTTTTCACACCGTACCCAAAAAACAACCCAGCAAACTAGTGTTTTTTTCAGGCTTGCTCCATGCTGCGTAAGCAGTTTTCAGCCCTGAAGGTTTTGCGTGACCAACACCCTACAGCGCTGCTTAACATGCAATAAAGATTCTGGCGAGTTAGCTGAGCTACTCCATCAGGCGCTGGGCAATTTTGAGCCCCCCAGCTTGCCGGGCTAAGCCTTAAAAATTGTGAAAAACTTGACGCTGTTACTTCGCTTGGCTTGTCGCCTACCTGCACCAATCTGAGGGTGTCGCTAGGCCGCCTAGCGCTGCACGCGCCCTGATGAACCCGTGCGAACGCTAGTGTTGAAACTTTGCGTCTGCCAACTATTGGCCAAGCATCAATTGATGCGCCATAAATCGGCATCCAATCGGCCCAAAAATAGGGCGGAGCGCATGCCCTTGACTGGCTAACAAACCTGCGTATGCCTGACTTTGCTCTGAATTTGCCTAGATATGTCCAAGCACCCTTGGCGGTAGCTTACAGCGGCGGCGCTGACTCTACCGCCCTGCTGCTACTGTGCGCCATGCAGTTCCCCGGCCAAGTGCAGGCGATACATATTCACCACGGGTTGCAGGCTGCAGCAGATGATTTTGCAGCGCATTGCGAGGTTTTTTGCCAGAGACTCGGCGTGACTTTGCATGTTTTGCATGTCCAAGCAGCTCATGTGGCAGGCCAAAGCCCTGAAGACGCTGCGCGCAAGGCGCGCTACACAGCGCTGGCAGGGGCAGCGGCTGAAATGAATCGCTTGAATCAAGAAAAAAGCCTAGAAAATCAGCAAAAAACCTCCCAAGCCGTTGCAAATACTGCACAATTAGCTATAAAAAGTGTAGCACTTGCCCAGCATGCAGATGACCAAGTCGAAACCCTGCTGCTGGCCCTGAGCCGCGGCGCGGGGCTGCCGGGCCTTGCCAGCATGCCCGCGCAGTTTGAGCGCCACGGTTGCATGTTTATCCGGCCGTTGCTGCACGCCAGCGCGCAAGACATCCGTGCCTGGCTTAGCCAACAGGCGCTGGCAGCGCGGCACCCGGGTAGCGCATGCATTGGGCAAGGCTGGGTAGAAGACCCCACCAATACGGACGAAAAATTTACCCGCAACCGTATCCGCCAAGCCCTGTTACCCGCGTTAGAAAGCGCCTTCCCACAGTTTCGGCAAACCTTTGCCCGCTCTATCCGCCACATCGCCCAAGCCGAGGTGTTGCTCGCGCAGGCAGCTGCAAAAGATGTGGCAAAAACCGGCGAACCGCCACGCCTGGCGAACCTGCAAGTCTTGGGCCAAGAGCGCCAGGCCAACGCCTTGCGCTACTGGCTTAAAACCGCACACGGCGTAGCGCCTAGCGCCGCGCAGTTGGCGGAACTGCAAAGGCAAATTGCACACTGTAGCCACCGAGGCAAAAACATCCGCATTAAGGTAGCCAGTGGGTTTGTGCTGCGGTTAGGCGACACACTTGACTTCGTACCCCTTAACCCAGCTCACCTGGCCTAGGGGCGGTAAAGACAAGAGTTTCGAGCTAAAACTAGCCCACCTAGGCCCGTACATCCCAACTGTGGCGCGGCGCTGGTGCGCCCTGTGCAGCGCGGGCGCTGATGGGCTTCGGAGCAAACGCTGTGTTGGGGTGAGATTAGATGAGGTTAGGTGCGGCGAGGTGCGGTGCGGTGAGGAAAGGGGGTTTAACGCCTGATTGCCGCCTGCCAGTAACGCCAAAAAAAAGTGCGGTGCCTTCGCGGTGGGGAAAGCGGGCTTGACGGCTATGACTCATCGCCCCCGCAGAAACAACGCGTCCAGCGCCTTGACGCTGATTTGCCGCCAGGTCGGGCGGCCGTGGTTGCACTGGTCCGAGCGCTCGGTGGCTTCCATTTGCCGCAGCAGCGCATTCATCTCCTGCACGGTGAGCTGGCGGTTAGCCCGCACTGCGCCGTGGCAGGCCATGCGCGACAGCAGCGCGTTGTGCGCGCGCTCCAACACCGTACTGGCGTCGTGCAGCGCCAACTCGGCCAGCACGCTGCGCGCCAGTGCCACGGCATCGCCGTCGAACAGGCTAGCTGGCACGGCGCGCACTGCCAGCGTTCGCGCCGAAAAAGGCGTGATCTCCAAGCCCAGCGTGGCCAGCGTGGCGGCGCTGGCCTCGGCCGTGGCGACCTCCTGCGCGCTAGCGGCAAAGGTGGCGGCAATCAGCAAGGGCTGGCTGTGCAGCTGCGCTACGCCGCCTGAGCCTTGCAGCAGCTGGTTTTTTAGCCGCTCATAAACGATGCGCTCGTGCGCCGCATGCATGTCCACAATAACCAAGCCTTGGGCGTTTTCTGCCAGCACATAAATGCCTTGTAGCTGAGCAATCGCGCGGCCCAGTGGCCAGTCGTGCGGTGGTGGTTCAGCCGGTGCCCTCTGAGCTGCTGGCAGCTCAGACAGGTGTGCGCCGCCGGGGGCGGGCCACATCGCCTCGGCATCGCCGGCGCCCGCAGGCGCAGCGCGGTGGGGCGCAAAACTGTAAGCTCCTGAATTGATAGCTGCCCCAGATCCAAATACGCCGGCCAGCGGTCGATTTGGCTGAAAAAATGTGGTTTGGCGGCTATTTTCAGGGGCCGTACCCGCTGCCACCGGCGCCGCTGTTGAGCCCAGTGCGGCTGACCTCGGCGTAGCCAGCGCGTCTTGGGTGGCGTGGCGCACCGCTTGGTGGACCTCGCGGCTGTCCCGGAAGCGAACCTCGATTTTGGTCGGGTGCACGTTGACGTCTACCCGGCTGGGGTCCATGTCGACATACAGCACATACACCGGCTGGCGGTGGCCGTGCAGCACGTCTGCATAGGCGCTGCGAGCGGCATGGCTGAGCACCTTGTCGCGCACAAAACGGCCATTAACATAGGCAAACTGCTGGTCAGCGCGTGACCGGGCGGCGTCTGGAATGCCCGCACGGCCCCACACCCGCACTGCGGGCGAGCCGTCCCCCCGGGTAGCGCTGCTTTGGTAGCTGACGGCTACTGACTGGGTAACAAAGTCGGTGCCCAGCACATCGGCTAGCCGCTGCGTGTGCTGGGCAAAACCGTCGCCGCCGTCGCTAGGCAGGCAGGCGCGCCATTGCTCGACCAGCTTGCCCTCGTGCCAGATGGTAAACCCGACATCTGGCCGGACCAGCGCGTGACGCCGAACCGCGTCTACGCAGTGGGCCAGCTCGGTGGCGTCGGTTTTGAGGAATTTTCGGCGGGCTGGGGTGGCATAGAACAATTCACGCACTTGCACACTGGTGCCCTGGGTGCGGGCCAACGCCTGCAGCTCGCCAGTGCGGCCATCGAGCTGCCAGCCGTGCGCCGCGTCTGCCGTGCGCGACAGCACACTGAGCTCGGCAATCGCATTGATGGCGGCCAGCGCCTCCCCCCTGAAACCCATGGTGCTGACCGACTCCAAGTCCTGCAGCGACGCAATCTTGCTGGTGGCGTGACGGCGCAAGGCGGTGGCTAGCTCACTTTGGGCAATGCCGTGGCCATCGTCCTCCACCAAAACCAAGCGCACGCCGCCTGCCAGCAGCCGCACAGACACTTGGCGCGCCCCGGCATCAAGCGCGTTGTCCACCAGTTCGCGCACCACTGAGGCGGGCCGCTCGACCACTTCGCCCGCCGCTATCTGGCTGATCAGCTCGTCGGGCAGCTCAAGAATCGGTCGCCG
>JAYULP010000433.1:0-1177 GCA_043763445.1 Polaromonas sp. | reverse complement strand
AAATGGCAAAAAGCAAATTTGAGCGGACCAAACCGCACGTCAACGTCGGCACGATTGGCCACGTTGACCACGGCAAAACTACGCTGACTGCAGCGATCACCACCGTGTTGGCCGCCAAGTTCGGCGGCGAAGCCAAGGGCTACGACCAAATTGACGCGGCACCCGAAGAAAAAGCGCGCGGCATCACCATCAACACTGCCCACGTTGAGTACGAAACCGCTAATCGTCACTACGCCCATGTGGACTGCCCAGGCCACGCCGACTATGTTAAAAACATGATCACTGGCGCGGCCCAAATGGACGGTGCTATTTTGGTGTGCTCTGCCGCCGACGGCCCAATGCCCCAGACCCGCGAGCACATCTTGCTGGCCCGTCAGGTTGGCGTGCCCTACATCGTTGTGTTTTTGAACAAATGCGACATGGTCGATGACGCCGAATTGCTCGAACTCGTTGAAATGGAAGTTCGTGAGCTGCTTGACAAGTACGACTTCCCCGGCGACGACACCCCCATCATCCACGGCAGCGCCAAGCTCGCCATGGAGGGCGACAAAGGCCCGCTGGGTGAAGAAGCCATCATGAAACTGGCTGACGCACTGGACAACTACATTCCCATGCCAAAGCGCGCCATTGATGGTGCCTTCTTGATGCCGGTTGAAGACGTGTTCTCAATTTCCGGTCGCGGCACCGTCGTGACTGGCCGCATTGAGCGCGGCGTTGTCAAGGTCGGTGAAGAAATTGAAATTGTTGGCATTGCAGACACCCAAAAAACCATTTGCACCGGCGTAGAGATGTTTCGCAAACTGCTCGACCAAGGGCAAGCAGGCGACAACGTTGGCATCTTGCTGCGCGGCACCAAGCGCGAAGACGTCCAGCGCGGCCAGGTGCTGTGCAAGCCAGGCACCATCAAGCCGCACACCCACTTTACGGGTGAAATCTATGTGTTGTCGAAAGATGAAGGCGGTCGCCACACGCCGTTTTTCAACAACTACCGCCCCCAGTTTTACTTTCGCACCACGGATGTAACCGGTGCGATTGAGCTGCCCGAGGGCAAAGAGATGGTGATGCCCGGCGACAACGTGTCGATCACCGTCAAGCTGATCAACCCGATTGCGATGGAAGAAGGCTTGCGTTTTGCCATCCGCGAAGGTGGCCGCACGGTTGGCGCTGGCGTTGTTGC
>JAYULP010000432.1:0-3136 GCA_043763445.1 Polaromonas sp. | reverse complement strand
CTTGTCCACGAGCTTGACTGCGCAGCTTGGTCATGTCAGCGACAGTGATGCCGCGGTATTCGGCGATCACGAGCGTTTGAGCAGCAGCGGCGAGGCTTGTTACTTCGTCAATAACGGCTTGTTTCTCACTGCGATTGAGACTCAAGGTCTACTCCTTAAAAATGCGTTTTTAAACTGGGCGATGAATCACCAAGTTGTCCAACACGCTCATATTCAGCGACCAACTGTTTTTAGATTTCTTTCAAAATCTTATCTGCAGTGGAGCCGCCATCTGCGTTGGCTGTCTTTCGATTAAGCATCTCGCCCACACCATGACGGTTCGGGCTCGGCGCACCAACGGTCTTGGATGACCTGTTACAAACAAGTTGCAACAGCCCACCACATTAGGCTGCGTTTGCACACAACCCAAATTCTTTAAATCAATTGCCTCAAACAGCGATGGTTTGCGTGTCAACGCGCACGCCAACACCCATTGTTGAGGACACTGCAACCTTGCGCAGGTAGACACCTTTGCTGGTAGCCGGCTTAGCCTTGACAAGCGCATCAATTAGCGCGGCTAGGTTGCCCTGGAGTTTGTCACTGTCGAACGAGCGGCGACCAATGGTGCCATGAACGATACCCGCTTTATCTACCCGAAACTGCACCTGACCCGCCTTGGCATTTTTCACTGCGGTAGCAACATCAGGTGTAACGGTGCCAACCTTTGGGTTAGGCATCAAACCGCGTGGGCCTAAAATTTGACCCAGAGTACCCACAATGCGCATAGCATCAGGCGAAGCAATCACCACATCGAAGTCCATTTTTCCCGCTTTGATGTCGGCAGCCAAATCGTCCATGCCCACAATGTCAGCACCAGCGGCCTTGGCTTCTTCAGCCTTGGCACCTTGAGCAAACACAGCAACACGCTTAGTTTTACCCGTACCGTTTGGCAACACAACTGCACCGCGAACGACTTGGTCAGATTTCTTGGCGTCAATACCAAGCTGAACGGCCACGTCAATGGACTCATCGAACTTGGCCACCGCAAACTCTTTCACAAGTGCTAGGGCATCTGAAAAAGCATACAGCTTGTTGCTGTCAATTTTGTTACCGACAGCTTTTTGGCGTTTAGTCAACTTGCTCATACAACACCTTCTACAGTCACACCCATAGACCGAGCCGAGCCAGCGATCGTACGCACAGCAGCATCCAAGTCAGCAGCAGTCATGTCTTTCATCTTGTGTTTTGCAATTTCTTCCAGCTGGGCGCGGGTGATTTTTCCCACCTTGACGGTGTGCGGCGTAGCAGAGCCCTTATCCAACTTGATAGCTTTCTTGATCATGGCCACAGCGGGTGGTGTTTTGATGATGAAGGTGAAGCTCTTGTCAGCGAACGCGGTGATCACGACTGGCAAGGGTGTACCGGGCTCGATGCCCTGAGTCTGGGCGTTAAACGCTTTGCAGAACTCCATGATGTTCAAACCGCGTTGACCCAGTGCAGGGCCAATTGGGGGGGATGGATTAGCCTTGCCAGCTGGTACTTGCAGCTTAACGAAGCCGACGACTTTTTTCGCCATACTTTTCTCCTTGCGGGTCATAGCGCATGGCTACAGTCATTTTTTTGTTGACCGCTGCACCAAGCTTCCCGGGGTTGCACAACTCAATAAAAAGCCCAAAAGGACTTATTGCGCCGAGTTGCAAGGCGCAAATTCTTAAAACTCTAAACTCAAGTCTTCTCAATCTGACTGAAATCCAGCTCGACAGGTGTAGCACGTCCGAAAATCGTAACTGATACACGCACCTTGTTTTTGTCGTAGTTGACTTCTTCAACCGTGCCGTTGAAGTCAGTGAACGGACCGTCCTTGACCCGCACATATTCACCTGATTCAAACTCGATCTTGTGACGCGGCTTCTCGGTGCCGACCCGCATCTGGCTGACAATCTTTTGAACGTCTGCGTCCGAAATTGCTGCCGGCCGGTTTTTGGCGCCGCCGACGAATCCTGTGACTTTATTGGTGTGTTTAACCAAGTGCCAACTCTCGTCGTCCATCACCATTTCGACCAGCACGTAACCCGGGAAAAAACGACGTTCCGTCGTTTTTTTCTGGCCGTTCTTGATCTCCACTACCTCTTCGGTAGGAACCAAGAACCGGCCAAATTTTGACTCCATGCCCGCGCGAATAATTCGCTCGGTGATGTTGCGCTCCACCGCTTTTTCCATCCCGGAATACGCATGTACAACATACCACTGCATTCCTGGCGTGGGCGTCAGGTCAGCGCCCGGTTGCAGCTCGTTGACAACAATACTGTTCAGATCGGTCATTACGCTTTCCATCCAAGTAGCAGGTCATAAAACACCCATTCGAGCGTTTTGTCAGTGAGCCACAAAAACACGGCCATCACGACCACAAACCCAAATACATAAGCGGTCATTTGAACCGCCTCTTTACGAGCTGGCCACACGACTTTTTTAACTTCACGCCAAGAGTCTCGTGCAAAAGCGATTAACTGACGACCAGACTCGGCAGACAAAAAGGCCGCAACAGCAGCAGTCAGACCGACCAGCAATGTGCCCCACTGAACAATTTGGCCCCGCTTGCCCAGCATGTAAAAGCCCACCAACGCCGCCAGCAATAAGATAACAGCCAAACCAAGCTTGGCCTTATCAGCTGTAGTGTTGACGGTTTCAACTTGAGAAGTAGCCATGGTTGGCAAATATCCTGTTCAGTCTTGGCACGCCGATAAGCGCATTTGGGCCTGACGAAGGTTAAACCTTTGACAGACCCGCTTTTTCTACTTAAACCACCAAACAGCAGGCAAACCACAGTGCCGTCGTTACTTGATGGCAGGGGTAGTAAGAATCGAACTTACAACCTTCGGTTTTGGAGACCGACGCTCTGCCAATTGAGCTATGCCCCTGCAGAAATCCTTTGTCTTGTTTAAGCCAAAATCTTAGCAACCACACCAGCACCCACGGTCTTGCCACCTTCACGGATAGCAAAGCGCAGGCCCTCTTCCATCGCAATCGGGTTGATCAGCTTCACCGTGATGCTCACGTTGTCGCCTGGCATCACCATCTCTTTGCCTTCTGGCAACTCGATCGCACCTGTCACGTCCGTCGTGCGGAAGTAAAACTGGGGACGGTAGTTGTTGAAGAA
>JAYULP010000431.1:0-3143 GCA_043763445.1 Polaromonas sp. | reverse complement strand
CTGCCTCAATGCCGGTTTGACCCGGCATGCGAATGTCTAAAAACACCACATCGGGCCGCAGGGCTTGAGCGAGTTGCACGGCCTCCAGGCCGTTGCGGGCCAAGCCGACAATATCGAGTTCAGGCCAGCTCTCGCGCAGGCGCGCTTGCAACTGCTCGCGCAGCAAGCGCTCGTCATCGGCAATCAGGGCGCGCAGCGTCATGGGGCCGCTGTGTCGTCCATAGAACTGGCGCTCTGAAACGGAATGGTCAGCCGCACCAACGTGCCGCCGCCGTAGCCTGAACTCAACTCAATGCGGCTGGTGTGGGGGTAAAGCACTGCCAGCCGGTTGCGGATGTTGTCCAGTCCCAGGCCGGAGCTGCCACCGGCGTGGCTGGCGGACGGCGTGGTGCTGTGGCTGCTGAAGTTTGCGGGCAGGCCTACGCCGGTGTCCACCACATCCACCCGCAAATTGCCGTCCTCGTGCAGTGCGCGCACGCTCACTCGTCCACCGCCAGGCTTGGGCTCAATGCCGTGCTGAATTGCGTTTTCAACCAGCGTTTGCAGCACCATTGGCGGGAAGACGGCGCACTCCAGCGCGGCGCTGACCTCAATGTCAAAGTCCAGCCGCTCTTCAATCCGCATTTTGAGTAAGTCCAGATAGGCGCGCACCAACTTCACTTCTCGGCCCAAAGTCGATGAATCCTGGCGCATTTGCGGCAGTGATGCGCGCAGGTAGTCAATCAGCGCTTTTTGCATAACCGAGGCGCGCGGCGGGTCCGTTTCAATCAAATAGTCGACTGCGGCCAGTGTGTTGAATAAAAAGTGCGGCTCCACTTGCGCTTGCAGCAGCTTTAGGCGCGCTTGCATCAACTGGCGCTCTACCGCTTCACGCTCAGCGGTATCTTCTGCGCTGCGAACTTTGGCATCCGCGACGTGCAGCATGGCGTTGGCCTCAGCGGTTTTACGCATCAGGATTTTGGCTGCGGCAAAGTAGGCAAAAAGTGCGATCAGCGCGGCTGAAAAAATATCGCCCAGCCAGCCAGCAAACGTGCGCTGGATCACCTGGCTGCGGCGGTCGTGCGCTGCGCCACCACCGTCAGCGCCAACGTCAACCTCATCGGTGTCAAAAACGATCATGCCGCGTTTTGGTTGCGCTGGCGCAGACGCTACGGCGGCAGCTACGCTGCTGGTTGCTGATGCGCTGGCCGTTGATGCGGCCGGCGCTGTCGGCGCGCTTGAGGGCGGCACGCTGGCCTTGAGCGCAGCTCCCGCCTTTTTTTCCTGGCTGATATGGCACAGCACGATGCCTTGGTCGCCGCCAATGCGTAGCTCGTCGCCCGCACAAGGGCCACTGGCTTCGGCCAAGTTGCGGTTGCGTGGGCCAGACTTGTCGCTAGCCGAGACCTTGTCGTGCCGCAAGTTCAAGGTCTCGCTGAACATTGAGCCGGCAATCAGTGCCAGCAGTGCCAGCACCACCAGCCGTGCCCACGACTGGCTTGCCGCCCATTGGCTTAGGGTGGTGTTGATGCGGGCTAACCACAGCACCGAGGCGGCGCGTGGTATTTTGTCTTTCGCTTCAGGCGCTGCTTTCTGACTCATGGCTCAGAGCTTACCGTTTGTCGCCGCTGCTACCCTTAGTGGTGTGTCATCGACCACCAAAGTGCCAACGGCCTTAGGTGGGGCGTTGTAGCGCACTGTCACAGGCTCCAAGGTGATGCGGCGCAGCTCAACTGGGTTCCACGACGAGAACCCTGCAATAACAGCACCCAGCCAAACCGCTGTGATCACGATGCTCAGCAGTAAGGCAACGAGCTTGGAGGGCGTTAAAAACAAGTGAAAGTGGGAAGTCATGAAAGGCTCCAAAAAAGTCGATGGCAGCTCGAACTCAGCCTGGCTTTTTTCGGGTAAGGAGCCAGACCGCCGTGGGCTGGGCCCGGCGATGACTGGACTTTAGGCAAACATGCCCCGCAAAGCACTGGCTGTGCGACAGGGTGCTGCTGCGGGCGACAAACTGCAAAATTCAGGAGGTTTTTGGTGGACGTTGCCGAGGCTTGCGCCGCTGGCGCATTAAAGACCGAGTTAACAGCAAAGTTAGCAGCAGAGGTATTAGCAGAGGTGTCAGCCGCGCACGGATTGACACCGCATGGCTTCGCCCATGTTCCTGAAGACATCAGGCAGGCCACTTTTTAGCCTTTGGGGTACGTTTTAAGCTAAATTGGCCTTTGGCCGTTGATTTTACTGCCTGTGATGCTATAAAAAACGAAGCATTTAAGCCTCAGCGGTCAGGCGCTTAGGCGTGATTTCCACTGACCCCACAGCGGTGCTCATCCACACGCTGCCGTCCTGCACGCTCACCTGCAACTGCATGCTGCGCTCGGCTAGTTTGGCGAGCGCTTGGCTCTCGGCGGCCTCGATCTGCCAGACCATCAGGTTCGCAGCGCGGGTGAGCTTGGTTTGAATGCTTTTCCACCACACCGGGGTACTGCTGGAAAAGCTGTAGGCGGTGACGCGCGCGGCGCGGCCTGCAGCGCGCATCAAGCGCTTGTCGTCGGGCTGGCCAACGTCGATCCACTGCACAATTTGCTCGGTGTAGTCCTTGTGCCACAACGCGGGCTCGTCCACATCCCACAGGTCTTTGGCGAAGTCGAGTTTGCCGCGCGTGTCGTCAGCCGGCACGTTCAGCGCAAAGGCCAGCAGCCGGATCATCATCCGTTCGTCAGTCTCAGACGGGTGGCGGGCAATGATGACCTGGTGGTCCGCGTAAACATTGCGGTCCATGTCAGTGAGCTGGAGCTGGGCTTTGTAAATGGTGGCTTTGAGTGCCATGGTGATGTTTCTTTTGTCGGGTTGCAGCGGCAGTGCAGGGTGTGTGAGCGCCCAGACGGGCTACCAAGGCGTCATCTGCGAGGCCGTGGCTGTCCCATTGGAACAGAGCCCACTGCCCTGGAGCCGCACCGGCTGTTGTTCACGATGCGAAGACGCTATAGTTTATTGGCGCGGTTTGCGGCTCGCTGCCGCCGCTACCTGAATTGACTCCTGCACTGCTGCCACGATGAACACAATTGCCAAGCTCGCCAACGTCAAAAAATTGCCTTCTGCTCAACCCGCTGCTGTGGGTTTGTGTCCCCAGCGCTCGGCTGATTTGCTGGCTACGCTGCAAG
>JAYULP010000430.1:0-7827 GCA_043763445.1 Polaromonas sp. | reverse complement strand
CTAAGCCGCAGCCAAGCACCGCCAGTTTGAGCCAGGCCTAGCGAGGAGCCAACAGGCCAGCCGGTTTTAACGGACCCGGCCAAGTGCCACAACAGCCCCGTTGGGAAGCTCAACCGCCACCGCCGTCTGCACATCACCCAGCTCATCACCCGACGGCCGTAGGCGCTCTTGCATCGTCATTTGCCAGCCGCCGTTGGCGCGCGCCGTGGTCATCAGCAGCGTGCTGCTGCGGGTACCGTAGCGGTGTTCGGGAAAATTCACCTGCACACTGGACAAAGCCAATGCCGCTGCGAGCGACATGCCGGCTGCTTGCTGCGGCAGCGGTACAAAATTGCGTGCGGCAGGCCATTGCAGCCCACAAGGCCTCAGCGAGCTCGTCAGCGCTGCGGCTGCTGTCCACTGCGGTTTTCAGCTGGGAGGTTGCTTGGATTGTTTTCGGCCATGGTGTGTTCAGCGCCGCGTTGGACAGGCCGTACACGCCCGGCGAGAGTTGACGCGACGGCCATGCCGCTGGCGGCACGCACTGACCATTGAGCCGGTTGCTAAGCCAGTGCCACAGGCCTGTGCGGGTGTCGCCGACAACCAAGTTGAAGCCGCCGAATGCTGCGCCCGACTGGGCCTGGGTTTGTAGCTTGTGGAGCAGCGCTGGGGCATCGCTAGCTGCGGTTTGCTCGCCTGTGAGCCACTCGATGACCAGCTCCCCGCGGGAGCGCCAGCTTAACTTGGGTGGGCCAGGCTCACGCACATTGGTTAAAAAAGCCACCCGCCCGGTTGGGCTCATACCCATCCACGCGCCACCGGCTTGCAGGTCACGGCCAGGCATCACGGTGCAGCCGCTGCCGGTTTGCCAGCGCGCTAATGGCACCGTGGGGCGCGCCCAGTACTCGTCGCGGTTGGCGGCTACCACCAGCGGCCACCGCGCAGACACACCCAAGGCAAATGCAATCAGGCACATGGTGAGCCGCTGCGCCGCTGCAGCTAAATGTCGTCGAGCAGAGGGTACGGCAGGGCCAGCAGCGACAGCACTGCGCCGTCGGCTTGGCCCAGCGTCAACCGCCCAAATGCAGCGTCTTGCGCCGCGGCGGTTTGCAAGGACACGATGGCGTCAAACCCACCCGCCGGGTGGGGTGCACAGGCCGCTACGCTGCCGCAGGGTTGCGCCCCATCAGCTGCATGAAAAACCGGCTGTCCAATGGCGGGCATTGCCGATGAATGCACCAAGTAAGCGCGCCGTTTCAGCGTGCCCCGAAACTGGCTGCGGGCCACGACTTCTTGCCCTGGGTAACAGCCTTTTTTGAAGTTAACCCCGCCAATCGACTCGTAGTTGAGCATTTGCGGCACAAAGGCTTCAAAGATGGGCTGGCTAACCATGGCAATGCCGGACTGAACAGCCAGCCACAGCCAGACGGCCAGGTCCAACGCGGGCACGTCGGGCGCTGGCAGCGCAGCGGGCGCGCACCACAACGCGCGAGCCACACCCGCTGCGGGTGGCAGCCCCATCAGGTTTTGAGCGCCAATATCAAGTTTTGCCCACGGATTTAGTTTATCTTTAGCTATTGATTCAATAGCACTTCCGGCCACACCAAACAGCAGCAACTCGCCGGTGGCATCGCTCAGCACGGCTTTGGCGCGGAGCACAAACATCCGCAAGCGCTTTAGCGTAGCTGGCACCAGGTCTAAGCTGCACACCAGAGCGAAATCGTCGGGGGCACGTTTGAACACTACAAAGCTGGCCTGCATCCGGCCCTTAGCGCTGCAAAACGCCGCCAGGCGCGCGTTGCTCGCTGACAGCGACAACACGTCCTGCGTGAGCTGGCCTTGCAAAAATGTGGCCGCGTCGGTGCCAGTCACCCGGATGATGCCCAGGTGGCTCAGACAGGCCGCCCCTGAAAAAGGCAATTCAGCCCCGCTCGCGGGCTGGGAAAGGGCGGCAGGGAAAACGGGCAAAGTCATGGTGGTACTTTTGACATGTTGGGCGAGCAGATCATGTGGGCGAGCTAGGCGACGGGCACGAGGGCAGGGCACTGACTTATCATAGCGAGCGTTTCAACCCGGCTACGGGGGTTGAAGGCGGATTTTGGCGGCCTCAAGGCCAGCAGTAGTTTCACTGGTAAAGGTATCTGGGACGTGCGTCGGGTTTTTACAAGTTTTTTGCTGCTGACGCTCGCGCTGGCAATGCTTACCGGCGGCGCGGGCCTTTGGTGGGTTGGCCAGGCTATGCCCTTGAAGCTGTCGGCGCACGCCTCGGCGCTTGACCTCGAAATTGAGCCGGGTAACGCCCAGCAGGCCGCAGCCGCAGTGGTAGCCAGCGGTGTCGACGTGCCAGTGCAGGCGCTGCAGCTGTGGTTTCGACTGTCGGGCCAAGCACGGCAGATCAAGGCTGGCAGTTACGAGGTGGTGCCGGGCAGCACACCGCGCACGCTGCTCAGGATGTTGGCGCGGGGTGACCAGACGTTGCGCTCGGTCACGCTGGTCGAGGGCTGGACCTTCGCCCAAATCCGCGCGGCGCTACAAAAAGCGGAGCAGCTAAAGCAAGAAACAAGCGGGCTAACAGCGGAAAACATAATGAACATGCTGCAGCGGCCCGGCTTGCACCCAGAAGGCCGATTTTTCCCCGACACCTACAGCTATGCCAAAGGCGCCAGCGACCTAGCCGTGCTCAAGCGCGCGGCGCGCGCCATGGACAAGCGCTTGGACGCGGCTTGGGCGCAGCGCCGCACTGACTTGCCGCTAAAAACGCCACAAGACGCTTTAATACTTGCCAGCATAATAGAAAAAGAAACCGGGCAAGCCGCCGACCGCGGGCAGATCAGCGGCGTGTTCAACAACCGACTGCGCCTTGGCATGCTGCTGCAAACAGACCCCACGGTTATCTACGGCCTGGGTGCTCGTTTTGACGGTAATTTACGCCGCCGAGACTTGCTCAGTGACACCCCTTACAACACCTATACCCGGGGCGGTTTGCCGCCCACACCAATTGCCATGCCGGGCAAGGCTGCGCTGCTCGCGGCTGTTCAACCGGCGCCCACCAAGGCGCTGTACTTTGTAGCCCGGGGTGACAAAAGCAGCTACTTCAGCAGCAGCTTGGACGAGCACAACCGGGCTGTGAACAAATACCAAAGAGGCCAGACGAGTCGATGACCGGCCTTTTTATCAGCTTTGAAGGCATTGACGGTGCCGGTAAGTCCACTCATATCGCCGCCTTGGCGCAGGCTTTTACCCTCAGTGGGCAGGCGGTTACCCTGACGCGCGAGCCCGGCGGCACGCTGCTGGCTGAAAAGTTGCGCGCACTGGTGTTAAGTCATGCAATGGACCCGCTGACCGAGGCACTGCTGATGTTCGCTGCGCGGCGAGACCACATCCAGCAGCAAATTGCGCCGGCTCTAGCGCGGGGCGACGTGGTGCTGTGTGACCGCTTCACCGACGCTACCTTTGCCTACCAAGGGGCAGGGCGCGGCTTTGACTTAGGCGTGTTGTCCACGCTGGAGCAATGGGTGCAAACGGGTGTCGGCGCCGCCGCCGACCAGCCTTGTTGCGCCGCCTTGCTGCAGCCAGTGCTCACGGTGTGGTTTGACCTGCCGGCCGAGCAGGCTGCAGCGCGCCTGGCCGGTGCGCGTTTGCCCGACAAATTTGAGGCGCAGCCGCTGGCGTTTTTCCGCCGGGTCGCGCAAGGCTACCTTGAGCGTATGAACGCCGCGCCTCAGCGCTTTGCCCGCATCGACGCATCGCGCAGCCAAGCCGAGGTGTGGCGCGACGTGCAGCAGCTGTTTGCGGCCAAGGGGTGGCTGTGACCGGTGCCGCCGTTGCGCTGCCTGACGTGGTGAGCACACGCCCGTTAGCGCCGTGGCTGCAAGTGCAGCTTGAAGGCCTGCTGCGCCAGCGTGGCCATGCTTGGCTTTTGCAAGGCCCGTCGGGGTTGGGTCAGTTTGAATTAGCGCTGGCGCTGGCCACCAGCTGGCTGTGCGACAAACCCACGCCGCAGGGCGCTTGCGGGCACTGCAGCAGTTGCCACGCCGTGGCCGTTCACACCCATGCGGATATGTTTGCGCTGCTGCCCGAAACGCTGTCGCTCAGTCTGGGCTGGCCTCTCGATGAAAAAACGCAGTCGGACCTGGATTCCAAAAAACGAAAACCCAGTAAAGAAATCAAAGTTGACGCCGCCCGTGAGACAGTGAGCTTTACCCAGTTGAGCCGCTCAAGGGGCGACACAAAGGTAGTTCTGGTCTTTCCAGCCGAGCGCATGAACCACATCACTGCGAATACCTTGCTTAAAACACTTGAAGAGCCGCCGGGTGCGGTCAAATTCATTTTGGCGAGTGAAGCCGCACATCAGTTGTTGCCTACCATTCGCAGCCGCTGCCTAGGCCACACCATGGTTTGGCCAGACTTTGACTTGGCGCTTGCCTGGTTGGGCGCTCAATACGAGGGCGCACAGCACAGCGCCGCAGCAGCTAAAAAGCCAGCAAAGTCGTCGCCAGCGCCCTCACTCGCCGAGCTGCGTGTTGTTTTTCAGGCGGTCGGCGCTCGTCCAGCTGACGCGCTGCGCTGGATGCAGGATGTGTCGCCGCAGGAGGCGGCCCGCCAGTGGAGGGCGTTGCCGTCCGCCATGGCGCGGGGTGATGCCAGCGCACTGGCGGCATTCAGCCCGGCGCTGGCGCTTGATGCGCTGCAAAAACTATGCCACGATCTGCTAGCGAGCCACTGCGGCGCAGCGCCGAGGTTTTTCAATGTCCAAGACCTGCCGCGCTTAAAAGACACCACAAAAAGCAACGCGTTTTTTATCTTGACGCAGTGGGCCAAAGAGCTCAGCACCGCCGTCAAAACGGCTGAGCATCCGTATAACGCCGGCTTAATGTTCGAGGCCTTGGCCAGCCGTGCCAGCCAAGTGCTTCAAGCCGCCTGATCCACTGGCACCCAACAGAGTTGACGCCCAGATGAATTGAGCTTTGCTTGGCAAGCTAATTTGGCAATTTAGGCAATTTAGGCAATTTAAGCCAGCCTTTGGTCTGCATTTTGTGCCCCGTGTATTTTTAACCCCGATAAACTCCGCACTATGAGCTCTACACCCGCCATCTCCCTTACCCCTCGGCCTTTGGTAGCCGCTGCCGCTGGGGCGGGCGCTCGACCCAGCATTGTTCAATTGGTCATCAAGGAAAAAGCGGCGCTATACGCGGCCTACATTCCCTTTTTCACTGAAGGCGGCGTATTTATTCCCACCTCCCGCGACTACAAATTAGGTGACGACGTGTATGTGCTGATGACGCTGCCAGACGACAGCCAGCGCTACCCCGTGGCTGGGAAAGTGGCGTGGATCACACCGGCGCGCGCGGCGGGCAGCCGCACCCAAGGAGTCGGTATTCGGTTTCCAGCAGACGAAAAGTCACGCCTGCTGAAATTGAAAATTGAAGAAATTTTAGGGGCACATCTGGCCTCGGATCGCCCGACTCAAACCATTTAAAGTGCCAGCGTAGCCGGTGTCGGCATTGAAGTTTGCTACTACTTTAATAGCAAACTAGGCAATAAACAAAACGGCCAGAGGCAATAAACACCAGAATTTATCGCTACCGCGCCGATTTTCCCGCTATTGATTGTTTTCTACCCTCCTGCCGTCGATGTTCACAGATTCCCATTGCCACCTGAGCGCGCCCGAGTTGATGACGCAACTGCCGGCCATTCGCGCCGCTATGGCTGCCGCTCAGGTTGACCGGGCGCTGTGCATTTGCACCACGCTCGAAGAGTTTGGGGCGGTTCACAACCTAGCCACCGCGCATGACAATTTTTGGGCTACTGTTGGCGTTCACCCAGACAACGAAAATGTGCAAGAGCCGACGCTACAGGACTTGGTGAGCCGGGCGGCGTTGCCTAAGGTGGTGGGCATTGGAGAGACCGGGCTCGACTATTTTCGCCTTGGCGAGCGTAGCGTGGCCGATATGGCTTGGCAGCGAGAGCGTTTTCGGGTTCATATCCGCGCTGCCCGCCAATGCGATCTGCCCCTGGTGATTCACACCCGCAGCTCTTGGGCTGACACGTTGGCGATTTTGAAAGAGCAGGGGTACGGAGCTGGCGAGGGCGCTGACATGAAGCCGCCGGCACGCGGCGTGTTTCACTGCTTTACTGAGAGCCAGGCGGTTGCACGCGCGGTACTGGACTTGGGGTTCTACATCTCTTTTTCAGGTATTTTGACCTTCAAGACCGCAGCTGATTTGCGGGAAGTAGCCCGGTTTGTGCCCCTGAACCGGCTGCTGATTGAAACTGACAGCCCGTACCTCGCACCGGTGCCGCATCGCGGAAAGACCAACAACCCTTCTTACGTTGCTTTGGTGGCGCAGCAAATTGCAGGTCTGAAAAAAATCAGTGTGGAGCAAGTTGCCGACGCTACCAGCCGTAACTTTGACGCACTGTTCGGCGATGCTGTGCTGCCAACAGCGTAGCGCTGATGATGTCAAAAATCTCTGCGTCACCGTTTATTTTGTGGCGGTGGCTCGGCCTGCTGATTGGGCTTTCAGGCCTAAGCCTGTACGCAGCCGCAGGCGTATACGACGACTTTTTTGCTGGTATTCGGCGGGACAACCCGGCTATGGTGCAGTCAGCTCTGGTGCGAGGGTTTGACGTCAATACGCTTGGCCCTGACGGCGAAATCGGTTTGTCATTGGCTTTTTTCGAGAGCGCTGAACGGGTGATACCGCTGCTCATGCAGTGGCCGGCAACTGACGTCAACGCATTGAACCGCAAAGGCGAGTCCGCTTTGATGTTGGCCGCATGGCGTGGGCTAACCGCCACGGCTCAAACACTGGTCGAAAAAGGAGCAGACATCAACAAGACCGGCTGGACACCACTGCATTACGCCGCCAGCAGCGGACAAGTAGCCATGCTGGGCTGGCTGCTTGAAAACCACGCCTATATTGACGCGCAATCGCCAAACGGCACTACGCCATTGATGATGGCGGCGATGTATGGCACCCAAGACGCGGTTGAGCTGCTGTTAAAACAAGGCGCAGACGCCAGCTTGACGAACCAGCAAGGCCTTAGCGCGTTGGACTTCGCTGAACGCGGCGAGCGCCCTGATGCAATCAAAACACTGTCTGGCCCAGCAGCTATGGCGGCAGGCTCACCGGCTCGCTAGCGCGCACCAGTAGTAAAGCGTCGCCGGTGGCTGCAAGTCGTCAGCGAGTCACCTCTGGCAGACACGGTTGAAGCCTTATCCGAGCTGAGGGCAAAGCTGCTAGACGGTTGCCGTTGTGGAGTTTGACTACCACCACGGGTACATCAACTGTTTACGCCAGCTCACCTCACAGGCCACGAAGGCCGCGAAGAACGCGCAAAGTTAAAACTACCTGCGAGCCAGGCCAAGCTAAAAAAAACCGCATTGCTGGCCCCGGTGTGGCCAGCAATGCGGTTTGTGCTTACTGTGTTGGCTGCGGCCGTTGTCCACAACAGACTGTGAGTGGCTATCGCAGCACAAGAAAAAGGTTTGTAAGATGTTCTACGATGTATATTATGTTAAATAAGATAGCGTTGTTCTTGCAAATTTGTACGAACTAGCGGCGTTCACCACACCCCTTCACCTATTTTCAGATCCGTTTGCATCTATCAGGCCGGTAAAAAACCAACGTGCCGTCATGCAGCAACGCAGTTGTCATATCAGGCGGCTTTTACGCGCTGATGTCCACCTTTTTCGCGGTTTGACCTCAGCCGGCTTGTGCGCCAGCTCAGCCACCAGTCGTTCGAGTTGTTCAAGGGCATTGCCAGTTGCTGCCCGCTGCTGCTCTAGCAGGCCGCGCAGCTCTTGTGTGCGCTCGGCAGACAAAGCAAGCGCTTTGCGTTCAC
>JAYULP010000429.1:0-1185 GCA_043763445.1 Polaromonas sp. | reverse complement strand
GGAACTGGATGAGTGAAGTGGATGATAGTCAAACCCAAACCGGCTGGAGAGCCGCACGGGGCTTGGGTTTCAAAAAGTGGTGCGGCTGGCGGGGATCGAACCCACGACCCTTGGCTTCGGAGGCCAATACTCTATCCACTGAGCTACAGCCGCACAGCCGTGCATTCTACTGTGCGCGGCGTTCATTGGTAAGCCGCCAGTTATAATTAGGTGGTTTGATTGGTGCAGCTTGCGCCCTTAAATAGGGCAGTGCGCCACCTTGGTGGGATGCTGCCGAACGAACAACAGAATCCCGTTTTTTGAGGACGCCATGAGCGCTAACGACCACCCCACGGCACACGAAGAAGCCCACACCGGCCCGATAAAAACACCGCAACAGCTTTTGGCCGCAGTGTTTTTCTCGTTTGTTGTGCCAATTTTTGCCATTATTGGTTTGGTGTATTTTGTGACGTCGGCTAACAAGCCGTCGTCAGGCGCGGACGACAGCCCCAAGGCTGTTGCACTGCGGATTCAAAAAGTCGGTGCCGTCGAAATTCGTGATGCAAGCCGGGCGTTAAAGTCGGGCGAAGAGGTGTACAAGGCGCAGTGTGTGGCTTGCCACGCCGCCGGCGCTGCGGGGGCACCCAAGTTTGGCGATACAGCGGCATGGGCGCCCCGGCTCACGACCGGCTTTGCTGCGCTGTGGAATTCTGCGCTCAAAGGCAAGGGCGCTATGGGCGCGCAGGGTGGTGGTGACTACGATGACGTTGAAGTCGCTCGCGCAGTGGTCTACATGACGGCGGCGGCAGGCGGTAAGTTTGCTGAACCAGCGGTGGTACCCGCGCAAACCGATGTAGCCGCCGATACGCCAGCGCCTGCAGCGCTGAGTGCGCAGGTTGTTGCCGCCCTGACTGCGGCCAAAACACCTGCCGCTGCTGCCGCCCCGGCTGGCGTGGTGAAGGTGTCCGGTGGCAATGGTGAGGCACTCTACAAACAGGTGTGCATCAGCTGCCACGCCATGGGCGTTGCGGGCTCGCCAAAGTTTGGCGACAAGCAGGCCTGGGCACCACGCATTCAAACCGGGCTGGATATGCTCACAACCAGCGTGATCAAAGGCAAAGGCGCTATGCCGCCCAAGGGCGGCTCACAAGCCTCGGATGCAGACATTCGCTCGGCTGTTGAGTTCATGGTCACGGCTGCAAAATA
>JAYULP010000428.1:0-3151 GCA_043763445.1 Polaromonas sp. | reverse complement strand
CAATTTTGTAGGCAATCAGGCCCTGCTTGACGTCGTCGCGGTTGGGCAAGCCCAGGTGCTCTTTCGGTGTTACGTAGCAAAGCATGGCCACGCCGTACCAGCCGATGTTGGCTGCACCCATGGCTGAAGAAATATGGTCGTAGCCGGGTGAGATGTCGGTGATCAGCGGGCCCAGGGTGTAGAACGGCGCTTCAAAGCAAGCTTCGAGTTGCTTTTCGACGTTTTCTTTGACCATTTGCAGCGGCACATGGCCGGGGCCTTCAATCATCACCTGCACGTCATGCTTCCAGGCGATCTGCGTCAACTCGCCCAGCGTGTGCAGCTCGGCAAACTGGGCTTCGTCATTGGCGTCGGCAATCGAGCCGGGGCGCAGGCCGTCGCCCAGTGAAAAGCAGATGTCATACGCCTTCATGATCTCGCAGATGTCTTCAAAGTGCTCGTACAAAAAGCTCTCTTTGTGGTGCGACAAACACCACTTGGCCATGATGGAGCCACCGCGCGAGACAATCCCCGTCAAGCGGTTGGCGGTCAGTGGCACGTAGGCTAGACGCACCCCGGCATGGATGGTGAAGTAGTCCACGCCCTGCTCGGCCTGCTCGATCAGCGTGTCGCGGAAGATTTCCCACGTGAGGTCTTCGGCCTTGCCATTGACTTTTTCCAGCGCCTGGTAGATTGGCACCGTGCCAATGGGCACAGGCGAGTTGCGCATGATCCATTCGCGCGTTTCATGAATGTTGTCGCCAGTAGACAAGTCCATCACCGTGTCTGCGCCCCAACGGATGGACCACACCAGTTTGTCGACTTCTTCTTCAATGCTCGACGTCACAGCCGAGTTGCCGATGTTGGCGTTGACCTTGATGAGGAAATTGCGACCGATGATCATCGGCTCGCTCTCGGGGTGGTTGATGTTGTTCGGGATCACGGCGCGGCCTCGGGCCACTTCACTGCGTACAAATTCGGCGGTGATTTGCTCGGGAATCGCGGCATTGAACGAATGGCCTTTTTTCGGCATCCGCTCGCTCGCTAAGCGTTCGGCCAGCTGGGCACGCACCAGGTTTTCACGCACCGCGATGTACGCCATCTCTGGGGTAATGATGCCTTTGCGGGCGTAATGCATTTGGGACACGTTCATGCCGGCTTTGGCGCGGCGCGGCACTGGCGCATGGGCCATGCGCAGCGGGGCCAGCACAGGGTCATTCAGCCGTTCGCGGCCGTAGGCGCTGCTGATGCCGGGCAGCGCTTCGGTGTCCTGGCGCTCGTTAATCCAAGCGCCGCGCAGCGGGGCCAAGCCCCGGGTAATGTCAATGTGCACGTCCGGGTCGGTGTAGACGCCCGAGGCGTCATACAGCCGCAGGGCTGGGTTGGCTTCGCGGCGCGTTTGGTCGCCTTCGGCAACCAGCGTGTCGGTCAGCGTGACTTCACGAAAGGGCACCCGAATATCGGGGCGCGCACCGTGAATATAAATTTTGGCAGAGCCGGGAAACGGTGCCCGCGTGATGCGGCCCGCAAGGTCTAGGGTGTCCACAATAAGGTTCTTTTTGGCCAAGGCATATCTCCGGTTTGAAGGGGGGAGCCTGCCTGGGACACCAAAATTGCCGTAGGGAATGTCTCCACAACGGCCGGGGCCACAAAGCGTTGTTCCCTACGCGAGTCTCAAGCCCGATCAGGTTCAGCGGGTCTCGCATCCTTTGCAGGACTGACGCGATCTCAGCGCAAGACATCTCAATCCTGGGCACCCCGACAAGCTGGCCCGATTGTAGGCACGCCCGCCGCACGGTGTGAATACCGTGCGCAGGTGAGGGTTGTAGCTGCTATTTATTAAATAGCGTTACAGAGTTTGTTTATGCCGGCTGTAGCCCTTTTTAGCTTGAAATCGCTGAGCGCTTGCTGTTTTTAGGCCCGCCGGGGATACCCGCGCTGCTACAGCCGGGTTGTCAGCTGGGTAAGCCACGCGGGGGATAGGTCCACGGCCAAGGATTCGGCCCGCTTGTCCAAGCCGGTGAAAATGCCAAGGCCCATCACCAGCAGCAGCCCGCCGAGGATGATTTTTCCGTAGCTGCCGCCCGACAACAGCCGGCCCCGCAGCCGCAATGCCACATCGCGCGACACACTGCCCAGTACAACCAGCGGCGTGCCTGCGCCCAGACCGAACAACAGCATCAGCAAAGCCACCTGCGGCAGTTGTGTGCCTTGTGCCGCCAGCGCTGTGGTAGCACCCAGTGTCGGGCCGACGCAGGGCGTCCACACCAGCCCCAGCATCAAGCCCACCACAAACTGCCCACCCCAGCCTTGCGCGTGGAACTGCCCAAGCCAGTGGCCTGCCGACGAGCCGAAGCGCGCGGTGACGCTCGCAAACAGTGCCTGCAGCTTGGGCGACAGCAACGTCACGCCAAACGCCACCAGCAGGCCCGCTGCCACCTGGCGCACCACGCTCGGCTCCAAACCAATCGACAAACCAACGGTGGCCAAAAACAGGCCAACGCCAGTAAACGAAAGCGTCAGGCCGGCGGCCAGCGCAAAAACGCCCAACCGATGCTGCGTGACGGCGGTAGCGACCAAAATTGGCACCAGTGGCAAAACACAGGGCGACAGCGTGGACAAAACGCCAGCGCCGTAGCCCAAGGCAAAAGTTCCTACGCTGAAGTCCATAGCGTGGCCTGCGGTGCGCGGGTCAAAGCGCTTTGTCGAAAACGGCTGCCAACACCTCAGGGTCGGTTTGTCCGGTGGAGCGGGTGACTTCTTTGCCGTCCTTGAAGACCACAAATGTGCTTTGCTGGACCACGCGCAGCTGCTTTTTCAAGGCCACTTCCTTGTCATAGTCCGCTACAAACAGCTTGACTGCTTGGTATTTGGGCAGCGCCATGAGCTTGTCCACGACGGGCTTTTGCGCCTTGCAGGTCGGGCACCAGCTGGCCGAAAAATCGACCACAACAGACTCGCCAGCGGCCACGGCGGCGTCAAACTTTTTTTGCTCAAACGGCAGCTCGCCGGCCATCGCAACGGCCACCGACGCCGCCATCAAAGTGGTGTAGAAAAAGCGGGGAACAAAGTTTGGGACAAAGGTAAAACGTTTCATGGTGACTCCAATCAAGTGGGTTGTAAAAATAAAAAAACAATAAAAAACAATAAAAAAACACAAACATGGAGCGCA
>JAYULP010000427.1:0-1186 GCA_043763445.1 Polaromonas sp. | reverse complement strand
AAACGCAGGTTTTCTTAAATCACGAGGGTGATCTTTTTCGTACCCGGTTGACGCACTCGCTGGAGGTGGCACAACTTGGCAGAGCGATTGCGCGTAATCTCGCGCTGAACGAGGACTTGGTGGAGGCCATTGCACTGGCGCACGATTTGGGTCACACGCCGTTCGGCCACGCGGGACAGGACGCCCTGAATGCATGTCTTAAGGCCGACAACAGTACCAGTTCAGGGTTTGAGCACAATTTGCAAAGCTTGCGAGTCGTTGACCGCTTGGAGCATTGCTACCCCGCGCATGATGGCTTAAACCTTACTTTTGAGACTCGAGAAGGGATCTTAAAACACTGCTCAAACCGTAACGCATTGCGAATTGAGGCGCGCGAGCCAGCCGGCGTAGCGCAGCGGTTTATTCGTCGCAGCGGCGTCAACGGTTACAGCGGGCAACCAGGGCTTGAGGCTCAACTGGCGAATTTAGCGGATGAAATTGCATACAACGCGCATGATATTGATGATGGCGTGAGGTCGGGCTTGTTGGTGTTCGATGAGCTTGATGAGGTGGAACTGTTCAAACGCCATCGACAGGAGTCCTTGTGTGCCCACCCGACGCTGCGTGGCCGCAGGTTGCTCTTTGACACCATTCGGCGCATGCTAAGTGCACAGGTTTATGACGTGACGCACGCTTCGCGGCTGGCATTACAGGCCGCAGCTCCCGCATCGGTTGACGCTGTTCGATGCTTGCCAGCTTTGATCTGTTTTTCGGACGAAATGGTCGTGCTGTCCAAACAACTCAAACGCTTTTTGCACCAGAAACTGTATCGACACCCCCAAGTGACGCAAACGACGGACACCGCGCAGGCCGTGATTCGTGATTTATTTGAGGTGTACATCAAGCAGCCGTGGCAGATGGGGCAGGGCGCACCAGATCAGTTCAGTCTAGCCAGCGGTTTGTTTGCGCCTAACGCCACACCGCCAGGGACAGCGTCCCGCGTGATTGCTGACTACATTGCTGGCATGACTGACCGATTCGCAACGCGAGAGTACGAGCGGTTGACCGGGCGATTTGCGTTTGCGGGGCAGTAAAGCGCATAACTTTGTAGTAACAACCGTTGGATTTTTATGCAATTTCGGCATTTTCTACCTTTGGTTTTGTAACAAGGACTGTTACGCTTACCAAATGGATAGGGTAACGGCAT
>JAYULP010000426.1:0-3156 GCA_043763445.1 Polaromonas sp. | reverse complement strand
GACCGAAGCAACTGCTGACGTCCGGCCCGCAACGGGTATCGATCAGGGCAGCAAGACCTTGAGCGACTGCTTTGTAGAAGGGCTGCGTTCGAGCGGCTGCTGACCCATGTCGGCTGTACTTTGGAACTGGCCATCGGCGTGGCGATTTCCTGATCGATCGTAAGACAGGGCGTGGCCCAAAGCTGAAGTTGAGGTACCTTGATCCGCTGAATTCACTTTTGTGGAGTGTGGTCACCCGTAGTCACTAACTTCCAATTGATCGGAAACACTTGACCCGCGCGTTTGACGAAATTCAACCAGATGGTGAAAAATTTATGGGCAAAAAATAATCAAGGGCCGACACATGCCTAATGGTCAGCAGTAGCAACGAGCAAAGTTGTGACGGCACAGGGCTCGTCACAAACCTCGTCACAAAACAAAACGCCCACGTAAAGTGGGCGTTTGCTACCAGCTTAAAGGGCATGGTTATTGGTTGCGCGGGCAAGATTTGAACTTACGACCTTTGGGTTATGAGCCCAACGAGCTACCAGGCTGCTCCACCGCGCGTTATTTTCAGATTATAACGCACTTATGATGCGTTGGAGGCTTCGGCCAAGGATTTTTCTTCTCCTGCGCGGTCAACAAGTTCTACCAGAGCCATAGGCGCATTGTCACCTACGCGAAAGCCCATCTTCAAAATACGCGTGTAGCCCCCGGGCCGAGCCTTAAACCGAGGACCCAATTCTGCAAAAAGCTTCACCACCATGTCCCGGTCGCGCAACCGATCAAACGCCAAACGTTTGTTGGCGAGAGTGGGCTCCTTCGCAAGCGTAATCATGGGCTCGACCACGCGACGAAGCTCTTTTGCCTTGGGTAAAGTTGTCTTGATGGCTTCATGTTGAATCAAGGAATTCATCATATTGCGCAGCATAGCAAGCCGGTGCGAGCTTGTCCGATTAAGTTTACGTAACCCATGACCATGACGCATAAAATTTTCCTTTTTCTATTTGAACAGCCGTTTCAGGTACTGCTCTGTTGTCTGTAGCTCGTACAAACTACTATATTGTTACAACTTGATCAACGCTTGTCCAAACCAGCTGGCGGCCAACTTTCAAGGCGCATACCTAAAGTCAACCCGCGAGAGGCCAAAACTTCTTTGATTTCGTTAAGCGATTTGCGACCAAGATTTGGTGTTTTCAGCAACTCGTTTTCTGTTCGTTGAATTAGGTCACCAATATAATATATATTTTCAGCCTTTAAACAATTCGCAGATCGAACAGTCAATTCGAGCTCGTCAACCGGGCGCAACAGGATCGGATCAAACTGTTGAGAACTACGTTGTACAGGTGGGTTAAACGCCTCGAGTTCATTACCTTCAAGCTGAGCAAATACCGCGAGTTGCTCGACCAAAATTTTTGCAGATGCTCGTACTGCGTCTTCAGCGGAAACCGCACCATTAGTTTCAATTTCAAGTACTAACTTATCGAGGTCTGTACGCTGTTCAACTCGTGCACTTTCTACAATGTAGCTGACCCGCTTTACTGGAGAGAACGAAGCGTCTAGGACAATTCGCCCAATAGACTTAGGAGACTCATCCCCATAGCGGCGCTGGTTGCCAGGCACATAGCCGCGGCCATTTTCGACCTTGATCTGCATGTCAATCTTTCCACCATGGGAAAGGTTAACAATTACATGCTCGGGGTTAACAACCTCAACGTCATGGGGCGTCTGGATGTCCGCAGCAGTTACGGGACCCATGCCATCCTTGCGAAGACTCAACGTCACTTCGTCGCGATTGTGCAGTTTGAAAACTACACCTTTAAGATTCAACAAAATATTGACGACATCTTCTTGGACACCGTCAATGGACGAGTATTCATGCAGTACGCCCGCGATCGTCACTTCAGTAGCTGCATGCCCAACCATAGATGACAGTAGTACGCGGCGCAGTGCATTGCCGAGTGTGTGACCATAACCACGCTCAAACGGCTCCAAAGTTACTTTGGCGCGGTTAGTGCCAAGTTGTTCTACGTTGATGGACTTAGGCTTTAATAAATTAGTTTGCATGAATTCTTCCTCTCATTGCCCTCGGCTCGTTACACCAATAAGGCTGACGAAGCATATCCTGTCGGTACGGTGCCCCACACCGCAGGAACGAAATTAACGTGAATAGAGCTCGACAATCAACGACTCGTTAACGTCAGCTGCAAACTCATCTCGGTCGGGAACCTTCTTGAATACTCCCTCGCCCTTGTCTACGCTAACGTCTACCCACGAAGGTAATCCAACCTGTGTCGCCAGTTGAAGCGCTTCCGAAACCCGCGTTTGTTTTTTCGACTTGTCTCGTACAGCGACTACATCACCAACCTTGACCATATAGGATGGAATATTTACCGATTGACCATTAACAATAATCGCCTTGTGCGATACAAGCTGCCGCGATTCGGCGCGAGTAGACCCAAAACCCATTCGATAAACAACATTGTCAAGCCGACATTCCAGAATAAATAACAAATTTGCTCCGGTATTACCCTTTCGACGATCAGCTTCCTCGAAATACCGGCGAAACTGTTTTTCTAAAACGCCATACATGCGCTTGACTTTTTGCTTTTCCCGCAATTGCAAACCGAAGTCAGAAGTTCGCATACCCGAAGTCCGACCGTGTTGACCGGGCTTAGAATCGAACTTTGCTTTATCGCTGATTGAACGACGAGCACTTTTTAGAAATAAGTCTGTACCTTCACGACGTGAAAGTTTTGCTTTGGGGCCTAGATAACGTGCCACGGTGAGTTCCTTGTTTTCTGCTGCAACAGTATGTTGCAGGAGCCACGTACAGTCGTAAGTGGCGGTGGGCTTGAAGAAGTTGTTTAGTCCGCCTTGTGGACGGACATTAAAACTTGAGGGTCAGATGCGACGGCGCTTTTGCGGCCGGCAGCCATTATGTGGGACAGGGGTAACATCAGCAATGGAGTTGATACGAATACCCAGCGCACCCAACGCACGAACTGATGATTCACGGCCTGGGCCAGGGCCTTTAATCTCAACGTCAAGATTTTTGATGCCTTGTTCAATGGCTGCGCGGCCTGCAACTTCCGACGCTACCTGTGCCGCAAACGGTGTGGATTTGCGCGAGCCCTTGAATCCCTGTCCACCAGAGGAAGCCCATGACAGCGCATT
>JAYULP010000425.1:0-3160 GCA_043763445.1 Polaromonas sp. | reverse complement strand
GGCTTACGGTTTGCAGTTTGCCACTGCTGCTACGCAAGCTAACGATTCGCACGTTGACAAGGGCGGCTGAAAATAGCGCCAATGCCTGGCCAACCGTTGGCCCGCCCTCGGGCAAGGTGAGCGTTGACAGTCTAACTTCTCCATGCTCTTGTGCAGTGTCATCGTCTGCGCCGCGGAAATAGCCGCGCAGCAGGCTGTACCGCGCGTCGCGCTGGTCTTGCACTACGCGGATCACCCGGCGCATGGGAACACCGACCAATGCCAAGGCATGGCTAGCTAACATCAAACTGCCTTCAATCGCTTCGGGAACCACTTCAGTTGCGCCAGCGGCTTGCAGCAGCTCCAGGTCATGGTCGTCCTGAGTGCGCACGATCACCGGCACCGATGGGGCGTGCGCGCGAGTATTTGTCAACACTTTGAGCGCACTGGCCGTGTCCAGATACGTCACAACAACCGCGCTGGCACGCGCCAGTCCGGCGGCCATTAGCGCTTGCAGGCGTGCTGCGTCGCCAAACACAACAGAGTCGCCAGCAGCAGTTGCTTGTCGAACCCGGTCGGGGTCTAGGTCCAAGGCGATGTAGGCAATGCCTTGCTTAGCCAGTATTTGGCCAAGGTTCTGGCCGCAACGCCCGTAGCCGCAAATAATCACATGGTTGTTGACGTTGATGGATTTGCGCGCAATGGTGGTCATCTGCAGTGACTGTTGAAACCATTCGCTGCTGGCTAGCCGCATCACAATAGCGTTGTTGTACTTGATGATGAACGGCGTGGCCAGCATTGACAGCACCATGCTGGCCAAAATGGGATTCAGCAATTGGGGCGGCACCAGTGCGCTTTCTTGTGCCAGTGACAAGAGCACAAAGCCAAACTCGCCTGCTTGGGCCAAAAACAAGCCGGTGCGCAGCGACACGCCAGCGGTGGCTCCAAGCAGCCTGGCCAGGGCGGTGATCAGCGCTAACTTGAACAGCACCGGTAGGGTTGCCAGCAACAGCACCAAAGGCCAGCGCTCTAGCAACAAGCGCCAGTCGAGCATCATGCCAATGCTGATGAAAAACAAACCCAGTAGCACATCGTGAAACGGCCTGATGTCGGTTTCCACCTGGTGCTTAAATTCAGTTTCCGAAATCAACATGCCAGCAATAAAAGCGCCAAGAGGCAGGCTTAGGCCGGCCAATTCGGTGAGCCAGCTCAGCGCCAGTGTGACGAGTAACAGGTTCAAGACAAACAGCTCATCGCTTTTTCGGCGGGCTACCAGCGTTAACCACCAGCGCATTAGGCGTTGTCCGCCGCTGAGCAGTAGCCCAACTAGCAGCGCTGCTTTCAGCGCGGCAATGGCCAGCGCAAGCAGCAGTTTGTCTGGGCTTGAGCCTAGTGCGGGTATCAGCACCAACAGCGGCACCACCGCCAAATCCTGAAACAGCAAAATACCCATGATGCGTTTGCCATGTTCAGCGTCCAGCTCTAGCCGCTCGACCAGCAGCTTCACCACAATCGCGGTGCTGCTCATCGCAACACCGCCGGACAGGGCCAGCGCCGTGCGCCAGTCCATGTCCCACAGTGCAGGCGCCATGACGCCCATCAGCAATGAGCCGGCCGTCGCCAGCGCGATAGTCAACACCACTTGTAGCAAACCCAGCCCAAAAACATGCCGGCGCATGGCCCGCAATTTGGGTAAATTGAACTCTAGGCCAATCACAAACATCAAAAAAACTACGCCGAATTCGCCTAGGTGGCGAACCGTCTCCGAGTTCTTAGACAGCGCTAACGCGTGCGGCCCAATGACTACTCCAACAGCCAGATAGCCGAGCATCGGGGGTAACGACAATTGGCGACACGCCACCACGCCAAGCACTGCAGCCAGCAGATAAAGAAGAGTCAGTTCGAGCGCGCTCATGGTGCGATGGTAGTGGATCGTTTCTCAACATTAGGCGGCGGTTGCGGCGCTCCAAGGTCTCGCGCAGGTGTGTTGGCAAGGCAAAATAGACACTGCTTTGGCAAGGACTCAGTGAGCTTTACGCCGCCAAGCGAGCTGGCTTCGTGAGGTGAAAAAGCCGCTTTCCTGCCCGCTCTGAACTCGCCGAAGGCTTTGATTGTGCCGGGCAGGCTTAGGCCAGTGCACGGCAAGCGCAGAGCCGGTGCACAGTGACCGCGCCGTTGCCTCGGATCAACAGGTGCCAGCCGCAGCCGGTCTGCACAAGTGCTCGATAGAATGTGCCATGCCTTTGATGCCTGACTTGCCTTCGTTTAACGCCCAGCAAGCGCAAAGAGCCCAAGACCTTGCGCGTAAAACATTTGCGATAGAAGCCGCTGCGGTGCTTGAGCTGTCTGGCCGAGTGGGGGTGGAGTTCTCAGACGCAGTGGCACTGATGCTGGCATGCACCGGGCGTGTAGTGGTGATGGGCATGGGTAAAAGTGGCCATATCGGGCGCAAAATTTCGGCTACTTTATCGTCCACGGGCACAGCGGCAATGTTTGTGCATCCGGGCGAAGCAAGTCATGGCGACCTCGGTATGATCAAACCAGGCGACGTCGTGCTGGCTATTTCAAACAGCGGCGAAAGCCAAGAGCTGACCGCAATTGTTCCTCTGCTGCACCGCCAAGGAGTGCCTTTGGTTGCGATGACCGGCGGTGCAAAATCTAGTCTAGCCAAGCATGCCCAGATCACGCTGGACAGCAGTGTGTCCCAAGAGGCGTGCCCCTTAAACCTGGCCCCCACTGCCAGCACTACAGCGCAGCTCGCCTTAGGCGATGCATTGGCCGTGGCGCTGCTCGACGCGCGGGGGTTTCGTCAAGAAGACTTTGCCCGCTCTCACCCCGGCGGCTCACTGGGCCGCAAGCTGCTTACGCATGTAAGTGACGTGATGCGCCGCGGCGCGGAAGTACCGCAAGTCACGCAAGAAACCGTGTTCAGCGACCTGATGCGTGAGATGAGTCGTAAGGGGTTGGGTCTGTCCGCCGTGACCGATGCTGACGGCACGGTAGTGGGTGTTTTTACCGACGGCGACCTGCGCCGACTGGTTGAAAAAGGCGTGGACCTGCGCGGTTTGCGTGCGGTGGAAGTGATGCACCTCAACCCGCACACGGTGCGCGACAATTGCTTGGCTGCCGAGGCGGTAGCGGTTATGGAGCGGCACCGTATCACCAGTGTGCTGGTGGTCGA
>JAYULP010000424.1:0-1193 GCA_043763445.1 Polaromonas sp. | reverse complement strand
TTCGTGTGGCTTTTTTCGATGTGGACGGTGTGCTGACGGATGGCGGCCTGTACCTGTCGGAGCACGGGGAGACGCTCAAGCGTTTCCACACCCTGGACGGGCACGGACTGAAGCTACTTCAAAAAGCCGACATTACCCCCGTTGTTATTACTGGTCGCGACAGTGCGCCACTGCGTCAACGGCTGCAGGCGCTGGGCATTGCGCGCACTTTTTTTGGTTGCGAAGACAAGCAGCCTGCGGCTGAGCAAACGCTGCTTGAGCTGGGACTGGACTGGTCACAGGCTGCTGCCATTGGTGACGACTGGCCAGATTTGCCCGTACTGCGGCGTTGCGCCTTGAGCGGGGCACCGCCCCAAGCCCACGCCGAAGTGCTGGCCTGCGCAGACCACATCACCGTGGCGGCCGGCGGGCACGGCGCGGCGCGTGAGTTTTGTGATTTGCTGTTGCTGGCCAGCGGCCGTTACGGGTCATTGCTGGCGGATTACGCGCAGTGAGCACTGACCTGCCATCGTTGAGCCGGCCACTGACACCAGAGCACTTTTCAGCGCGGCAGCGGCTCGTCGGGCTATGGGACCGCGTATCTTTGTATGTCCCGTTGTTGTTGATGGGCGTTTTGGCCCTGGCCACCTACTGGCTGACTCGCAACACATCGGTGTTGCCTGCCGCAGTACTTGCCGCTGAGGCTCGACACGACATAGATTACTTCTTGCGCAACTTTTCGATCAAAAGCTACGACGCTACAGGAGCCCTCAAAAGCGAGCTGTATGGCGTTGAGGCCCGCCATTATTTGGACACTGACATCCTGGAAATCGACTTGGCACGCTTGCGCAACATTAGTGTGGCAGGAGATGTTGTTAACGCCGCAGGTGACAAGGCGCTTAGCAATTACGACGGCTCAGAGGTCCAGCTTGTCGGCAATGCGGTGGTGGTGCGGGAACCCAAGGTCGGCGCATCAACTACCGGGACAGTGAGTGCTGTGCCAAGGCTCGAATTCAGGGGCGACTTTCTGCATGTATTTTTGAACGAAGAGCGAGTGAGCTCTTACAAGCCAGTAGTTTTAATTCACGGCAGCGATCAGTTCTCCGGGGATACCTTCGAGTACAACCATCTTGACGGCACAGCTGAGCTGAAGGGCCGGGTCAAAGGCCTGTTGTTGCCGCGCGCGGCTGCCTTGCCTGCGCGCTGACGGAGCG
>JAYULP010000423.1:0-18122 GCA_043763445.1 Polaromonas sp. | reverse complement strand
GTTCGGGTATAGCCCAATTGGACATGCCCAAGCGCCCCTCACACCGTGAAGCCGATCGGGCGACGTTGTATGCGGGGAGGTGAGGCGAAAATGCTTGGCCAATCGGACAACTTGACTGCATTTCTACCGTCTACGACGGCACAAGCCACAGCGCATTCCAGCCGCATTTTTGCTTCCCGCGGGCTCATCAAAAGCGCCGCCTCAATCACGTCCATTGGTAGGTCAGACATGACCAGCTCAAATTTCTGAACAAGACGCAGATACATGCTGCGAACCATTTCTGACAGCTCATTCACTGATGGCTGCCGTACCTGGTACACAAACATTCGCGAAAGAAGTGGCTCAGCAATCTCTGAAACGTCGTTGGCTGTAGCGACGATGCGGCAGTGACTTGCATCGATCCGGAGGTCTGGAAGCGACTGATCGACAAAGTGGCGAGCGGTCTCAACTTCCAGTAGTGTGTAAAGCACACCAAGGGGGTCGAATTGCATGTTCCTGGACCGAACCTTGTCCACCTCATCAAGTACAACCAAGGGATTGGCGATCGGCATTGCAAGCGACTGCCCCCAAGCCAACATTTCAAACAGTCGGCCTGGCGCCGAGTTTGACCAGAATGTAGAGCTGCCCCCAAGCGTGCTGATGTTACTCTCGGACGCCATCGAGACAACCAGCGGTGACCCGACACCTAAAACCGTTGCCAGCTCATTTGCAAAGTGGGTTTTTCCAATTCCGGGTGCACCGACCAAAAGGATTGGCGCAAGACGATGATCCATGCCGCGAGCCACAAGAGCCACATGCGGTCGGACCACCGAGGAGATTAGGTCGCGCATATTGGGAAACTGATGTGCCAAGGCATCTATCTTTTCGGACCAATCTGCCGGCGGTGCTTTCACAACGCGGGTTAGGCCGGATGCCAGCAACTTGCTGGTTACTTTCCGAATCCGAGAAGCCCCGTCCTCGTCGCGCCCATAGCCACCACCACCTTCATCAAGCTCTACAGAAGCCGATTGGGTAAATACAGTTACCCGTCGGTTGGTAACGCGGGGGCCAAATAAATCTTGCACTGCGTCCTTTGACGTTGATTGTTGATTCACCCGTCTGGGAAGGTTTGCAGGGGAGGCAGCATTTTCGAAGCGCATGTAGATCGGCTACTTCAAAATGCGAGCTGACAGCTGAGCGTAAAACGTAGCCACCGACCGCAAGGCGCACAGTTCTTCCGGCATGCCGAATTTAAAAGATGGCACCAGCTCCATCCGTAGTCGATCATCTTTCTGATGAATCCTCAGCACCAGCTGTCCTGTCGGATTCTTTTCAAACATCAAAAGGACACAAGAACAGTACGACTGCACAAGTCGACGCCATGCCAGCGGGAGAGTCTCGGGCAAAGCCACATGAAGCCAGTCCGACTCGTACCAAGCCAATTCGTATTTTGGGTAATAAAGCCTGGGTGAGGCGGACGTGTTTGATTCCATACTTGCTCCTTTGATTGACTTCCATCAAGACAGCCAACAACAAACGTGCACCGGAAGGGGCATGGGCGTCGCTCAGCCAAAATTTGATAAAGGTGCGCTTTGATCCCCCAAATTCAGGGGGAGCCGGCGCGAAGGTCAAAAAGAAAAGTACGAAACCGCGAACATCTGCTGGAAAAAAATCATTGTCGAGTGCAAAACCCAACACACCCTTACGTTATTCGATGCGAGCGAGGCAGTGTTGCAAAAACAGTCGCAACATTGCCCGTGTGTGAATTTTTCGCAACACGAAATCGTGAAGCCAATTTCGTGACCAATTGAGCAAGCCGGTAGAACATGCAAAGAAAATTTGGTGCCATGGACGGTGCACTTGGATCACAAGTCTTCTTTGACGGCCGTGATCAGTTGCATCTGTACCGAAGCTTGAGTGCGCCAAAACTGCTCGAATTTCGATGCATTCTGTTGATCGCTGAAGACGACACCGGAGAAAACTTCCGACCGCAAGGCACAGGCCAAGCTGCTTTTCCATGGCGGTGTGACCGGATTTTGTCAGCGCATCAAGGATGTGGCAGACGCGGGTGTTCGTCTGTGCCTTTACGAAATCGACTGCATGCGCGCCATTGACTGGCAGGCCTCTTCGACACAGGATGGCTACTTTTTGGTGGCCTGCCGAACCTTCCTTGCGTCGCGCTCCGCGACCACACCAGCACGTAGCTTGCGTCGTTGCTGCTGAAGCAGGTACGCTGGGTCAGACAGTCGCGCCTTTTGCTCATTAAAAAATTCTGCAAAAGTCGTATCTGCAAGTTTCAGCACTGGTACGTGTACTTCAGGGAACACCAAAGACTCGATTGCGTCCCTGACCAGCATCAGACTAGACCCACGAAGGTATGAACCATGCACATCATTCAGACCCCCTGCATGTCCAACCGCGCTGCGAATGGCGGCGGGGTTTGTCGCATGGCCTACTCAGTTGTGCATCGTGGTGATGGCCGTTGACCTGAAACTGTGGAACACTTTTTTAGGATCTTTGATTCCACAGCGTTGGACCCACTTACCCCACATCTCTCCTGACGATTTGAAAATGGACTTTTGAGGACGAAACCAAAACAATTGCTTCTGACCCCTCGTGCGCAAAAACTCGATGTAATCCCACAGTCCCAAAGCGAGTAAATTCGAATGAATCGGTATTCGTCTCTTACTATCAGGTGTCTTGCCGCTCTTGATGTTGCAGACCTTGATGCCCTCGACGATCTCAAATGCATCAACAGACAGACTGGCCAGCTCATTGAGTCGGGCCCCTGAATACAGACCCATCAACGGCACCCAGTACCAATCAGGCTTGTTCATTTCTGCGGAATAAGCCACGCCGAACAAACACTGAAGGTCAGTCGGAGTGAACTCCTCGTAGGATTCGGTTTGGGCGCGGATGTCTTTCTTTTTTGCCACCGGCTGCTCCATGGGATTTTCGGCGTGCTGGTAATCCCCGCCCGCCTTTGCCCAATCAAAAAACACACTGAGGTACCCCCGACGTTTGTCGAGGCGAGCCAAGCTCAGCGTGACGGGTTTGACCATCTTTTCATCACCCCCAGCGGCCTCTAGCGCTTTTGCTCTTTGAGCCTTGGTCACCTTCTCACTTGGACGCTTGCGCTCGGCCAAACGCCACCCATTCGTGATGTCGGCTTTTGTAATTTGGTTGAGAAAGCAATCGTTGCCAAAGTATTTCGCAAATTCGTTGTACAGCGATCGCTTTTCACTGGCTGTCCGGTCGCTTTTGAGTCGAACTTCCTCCTCCGCAAGATGCAGATCAAGAGTCTCCCGCAGCCTCTTGCCCACATTGGTGGGCTTTGGAGATGCAGCCATTCCTGCTGCAACAAAATGTGCAGTTACAGGGTCCAGCTGTGAACTTGAAGCTGGCTGCGCCACGACAGTTGACGGAGCATTGCGCTGCATCATCAGCTCAAATGCTCGATCTGCCCCGATGGACTTCACAAGCTCCATTGCCGACTGGGTCTTTTGAGCTTCCAATGCCTTGAGCTCTGCCAGGGCCTCTAGCATGCGAGCGTGATCCTCAGCATCCTTGGCACTCACAACGCCCTTGGCCGTGTCGAGTTCGTAATTGGAGATGTATTTGCGCCAGTCCGACATCAGATCCTCGTACACCAAGTTCAAACAGAACTTCAGTGCCAAGACCTTTGCCAGCGCGGGACTCTTGGTGCCAAGGCTTTGCTGGACCACCTTCCGTCGGCCAGTCTCATGATCGAGCGCTGAAGAGCGAACATAGTAAACGCCGAATCGATTGGCACCCAGGCGAGGAACTCGGATGTTGAGGCTTTTTGATCGCATTCGTGACACTCATTCGTGACACCGATTGCGTCCAGCTTCAAAAAGTCCAGTCAAATCAACAGTTTAAGACGTTGGGGTGGCTGATGGGGCTCGAACCCACGACAACAGGAATCACAATCCTGGACTCTACCAACTGAGCTACAGCCACCACAGCTAATGATTATAGCGGCTTTGAAGGCAGCAGCTAGTGGAGGGCCGCAATTCACTGTTGGCCGGTGATGGCGTCCAGCAGGTCTGCCTTTAGGGGCTTGGGCACCCATATTTCAGCCTTGAACCGGTCCTTAATGACGTTGTAGTAAGCAATAGCCTCGGCCGCCGTCAAGGCTTGTGCGTACTGCTGGCGGGCTTGCGCTGCGGCGGGCTCGGGCTGCGGCGGTCTTGGCACAATGTTGACTACTTTGACAATAGCGTAGCCTTGCGCGCCTAGGTCAATGCCAGTCAAGCTAGCTGGGGTGGTTGCATTGCCAGCGTCTGCACGCAGGGCTGCGTCCACGGCGGCGGCTGGTAGTTGCTGCGTTTGCTCGCGCGACACAACAATGGGTGCGGGAAACACGGCTGACGCGGGTGCTGCAGTCCAAGCGGCTAGTTTTGCAATACCTTCTTTTTTTGCCTCTTCGGCGCTGCGCTCAGCAAGCCAGCGCTGGCGTACGTTAGCCTTGACTTCAGCGAACGGCTGGGTACGTGCCGGCGTGTATTGGGCCAGCCTACCGGATACCAGCGTGCTGGGGGCTGTTTCGATGGCTTCAGTATTGCGCTTTTTGTCAGTTGCGTCCGGGGCGAACAACGCGGTCAAAAATTTCGGGTTAGCCAGTGCGCCAACCGCACCGGGCCGCGGCGTGCGGGTCACGCCGGCAACGGTTTTGACTTGCAAATTGAGCCGCTCGGCCACTGGTTTTAAGCTTTCTGCTTGCTCATACACCGTATTGGTAAAAACCTCAACCTGCTCCGCAAAGCGCTTTTGCGCAGGCTGTACTTTCAGCTCTGCTTGCAGCGCTGGGCGCAACTCCTCAAGCGTTTTTTGTTTGGGCATTTTGATGTCCGTCAGCTTGATGATGTGAAAACCAAAGTCGGACTCGGTAAGCGGGCTGGTTTCGCCTTTTTTCAGCATAAAAGCCGCATCTTCAAATGGTTTTACCATGGCACCACGCGCGAAAAAGTCAAGGTCACCGCCGTTGGCAGCGGAGCCAGGGTCTTGCGAATTTTTTCGGGCTACTTCAGCGAAACTATCGGGCGATTTGATGACCGCGGCCAGCAGGCCGGCCGCCTTGGCTTTGGCAGCAGCACGTTCAGCGGCTGAAGCGGTTTTAGCGGCAGTAATGAGTATGTGGCTGGCGCGGCGCTCTTCAGCTCCGCTCAGGCGCTGAGCGTTTTGCTCGTAATAGCTTTTAAGGTCTGCCTCGGTGATCACTATGTTTTTACGAATGCTGTCCAAGTCCATTTGAACGAATTCGACTGTCGCCTGCTCAGGGGCTTGAAACAGCTTTTCGTTGGTTTTGTAAAAACTCTCAAGCTCAGCGTCGGTAGGCGTTAGCCGGGCGGCAAAGTCTGAGGCTTGGAATCGTGCGAGCTGAATTTCCCGTTTTTCATATAGCGCGTTCAAAGCCAAGTCAGCCGCTGCTTGCGCTGAAAACCCACTGCCGCTGATGCCCGCCAGCACTTGGCGGCGCGACAGGTCTGCCCGCACATTGGCTTCAAACATTTGTGGGCTCAGGTTTTGGCTGCCCAGCAGCTGCCGGTAGGCGTCCATGTCCAGCGTGCCGTCCGGGCGGCGTAGCCCTGCGATTTCAGGGCTTTGCTGCAGCTCGCGGGCCAGTCGCTGGTCGCTGGTGGCAAGGCTCAATTTGTCTGCGGCTAAGGTGATAACCCGGTCGCGTACCAGTCGCTCAAGCGTGGCATAGCGTGCCTCGGGTGAGTCCAGCAGTTTGGCGTCCAAGGTGGGCATGGAGGCGCGCATGCGCTCGGCTTCGGTTTGGTGCGCCCGATCCCACTGGGTTTGGGTGATCTTGACGCCATCGACCTTGGCAACCGTTGCGCCGGTATCCCGGCCGCTGTCGTAGCCGTTGACACCTAAAACCACAAACGACGGGATGATGAGCAAGAACATCACACCCATAAGAATTTTGGTGTGCTGGCGAACAAATTCAAACATCAACGGCTTTCGGTGATACCAACTTTCAGCACAGACACCCAAGGGGGCGCTGAGTGTGGCAATAAAAAAGGCGAACTCTGTGTGTTCGCCTTTCGGTTGCGTGCAGTTTTGTGTGGGTGGTGGGTGCTGACGGGCTCGAACCGCCGACCTACGCCGTGTAAGGGCGCTGCTCTACCAACTGAGCTAAGCACCCCACATGAGAACTGCTGCTAGTTTAACCGCAGAAGTTAAGTGGGCCTGCTCAGTTCAGTGCGTCCTTCAGCGCCTTTCCCGGTCGAAACTTTGGAACTCTTGCTGCGCCAATTTTAATTGTGTCGCCGGTGCGCGGATTGCGGCCGGTGCGGGCCGCGCGGTTGCCGACGTCGAATGTGCCAAAACCAACCAGCGACACTGGGTCGCCTTTGTTAAGCGTCATTTTGACGGCATTGATCATGGACTCCAGCGCGCGGGTTGCCGCCGCTTTGGAGATGTCGGCGTCTTTGGCAATGTGTTCAATCAGTTCTGTTTTATTCACAGCGGGCCTTTTGGGTTCGGGAGTCTAGGTTACGGGTTGTGGATTCGGTGTAGGCGTTGGGCGAGCTCTGTCGGGCTGGGTTGCCAGCGCGTCGGCGAGCCGGGCTTTACAAAGCCGCTTGCTGCGCAGCGCAATGACTGGGCTTGTCATGGGCCGGCAACTTTCAGCACCTCACGGCACACACTTTAACCCACGCTGACAGCGATATCGGCCCGCCTGACTCAGCTGGCCCACTGCTTATAGCCCTGCTCGTGGCCCTGCGGGCAGTGCCACCAGCAGTGGCTTTTCTTGCTTCCGGCGTGCGGCTCTTGCCGCCCAGCTCACGCTTGCACGCGGCACTGCTGATGGCGCACAAGACCTTTTCGGTAGCAGCTCAAAACGCCACTATTGGCTACAAAATCAACCCACCAGACCGCCCAAGCCGGTGCCGCCACAAACCACAAAGCGTTGCCCGAATCAGCCCTAGGCTGCACGCGCCGGTCGCACCACTAAGCTAACACCGACAGCGGTGAGTACCGTCCCCGCAATCGTCGTTAGCGTGACGGCCTCGCCAAACAACAGCCAAGCCATCAAGGCGGTGGTGGGCGGCACCAGGTACATCAAGCTGCTCACCGACGTGGCCGCGCCGCGCTGAATCAGTAAATACAGCAGGGAGCCGCCGCCCATTGTCAACACCACGACCGACCAAGCCATTGCCCCCATCATGGGCAGGCTCCAGACTATCGAGTCGGTTTCAAGCAGGGCAAACGGCGCGGTGACAAGCAGCGCAGCAAGCAACTGAATCACGCTGGCGCTGCGCACATCAGCAGGGCGAACGAAACGTTTTTGATACAAGGTGCCGGCAGTAATGCTCAGCAGTGCCGCCACCTCGCAGCCCAGTGTCAGCGCGGTGACCTCGCTGCTACTGCCGAACTTACGGGCCACCACCATCAGCAGGCCGCCCATGCCAAGCAGCAAGCCGGCCCACTGGCGTGCGGTAACTGTTGGTGACGCTGCAGCTTGCCCGCTGGCTGAGGCCCCTACAGACGACACCCACAGCGCAGTGAGCACCGGCTGCAAACCCACAATCAGCGCGGCCAAGCCTGACCCCATACCCGCTTTTACCGCCATCCAGACGCCGCCCAAGTAGCCGGCATGCATCAACATGCCAGCGACCGCCAGGTGAAGCCACTGCCGGCGTTCGCGCGGCCATGCGGGACGCGAGACGGCGCACCACAGCAAAAAGCACACCACAGACAGCAGATAACGCCAGCTTAAAAAACTCAGCGGTGGCGCGTGCAGCAGACCTAGCTTGGCAACAATAAAGCCAGTGCTCCAGATCAGCACAAACACCGCTGGCATAGCCCGAACGAAGCCGTTGTTCAGCGCAGCACGATGCCGGGCTGTTTGCACGTCAGTCAGCTTTGCTGTAGTTCGCAGCGCGGGGCAAAGCGGCAACACTGCCCGTTGCACGCCCTGCACCAACTGCACCAACCGCACCGACGGCATCGCACAAGGCCATCACTTGGCCCGTGCCCGAATTTCTGGAATAGCTTTTTGCAAGTAGTACACCATCGACCAGACGGTCAGCACGGCTGAAAGCCAAATCAGCCAATAGCCCCACACATGGGTATTGAGCAGGCCGAATAAGCGCCCGTCATAGAGCAAAAACGGAATCGCAATCATCTGCACCGTGGTTTTGAGCTTGCCCAGCATGTGAACCGCGACGCTTTTGGAAGCTCCAATCAGCGCCATCCATTCGCGCAGCGCTGAAATAGCGATTTCACGGCCAATGATGATGAGTGCCACAAACACATCGGCGCGTTGCAGTTGCACCAGCACCAGTAATGACGCGCAAACTAAGAACTTGTCCGCTACCGGGTCTAAAAAAGCGCCGAACGATGAGGCCTGGTTTAGCCGCCGAGCCAAAAAGCCGTCCAGCCAGTCCGTCGCCGCAAACACCACAAACATTACCGTGGCAATCAAGTTGGCCTGCGCGGCGGGCAAGTTGACATAAAACACGCCCACGATCAACGGTATCGCAATTATCCGCGTCCAGGTCATCAGGGTGGGAATGGTCAAAAACATAAGATGATTTTGGCACGCCGCGCACGCTTTGCGTGTGCAGTGTGCGGCGCAGCGCTGTTGGCCAACAAGGCTCAGTGCAACACCCGATAGACCTCCTCGGCCAGCTCGCGCGAGATGCCTTCGACCGTGGCAATGTCTTCCACCCCAGCTGAGGCCACGCCGCGAATGCCGCCGAAGCGCTGCAACAAACTGGCGCGTTTTTTCGGCCCAATGCCGGCGATGTCTTCGAGCCGGCTGGCACCGGTGCGCACACTGGCCCGTTTGGCGCGCATGCCGGTAATGGCAAACCGGTGCGCCTCGTCGCGGATCTGCGCAATCAGCATCAAGGCCGCTGAGTCGCGTCCTAAATACACCTTATCGCGGCCATCGGCAAACACCAGCTCTTCGAGGCCGACCTTGCGGCCCTCGCCTTTTTCGACACCAACGATCAACCCTAAGTCCAGGCCTAAGTCGATGAATACTTGGCGCGCCATGGACACCTGGCCTTTGCCGCCGTCAACTAACACCAGATCGGGGAACTTGGTCTGGGCGCTGGTCTCAGGATTGCGCATCGCCTCGGCCAGCTTGGTGTAGCGCCGGGTCAGCACCTGGCGCATGGCGGCGTAATCGTCTCCGGGCGTAATGCCGTCGATGTTGTAGCGCCGGTATTGCGCGCTTTGCATTTTGTGGGCGTAAAACACCACGCACGACGCCTGGGTGGCTTCCCCGGCGGTGTGGGAAATATCAAAGCACTCGATACGTAGCGCCTCAAGGCGGTCCGGGTCATCCGCGCCCAAGTCCAGCGCGGTGGCCAGCGCCCGGGTGCGGGCCTGCTGCGAGCCTGACTCGGCCAGCAGCCGCGCTAGCTGCAACTGAGCATTTTTTTGTGCCATGTCCAGCCAAATTCGGCGCTGCTCCCGTGGCTGGTGAATGGCGGTGATCTTGTTGCCGGTTTGCGCCATCAGGGCGTTGATCAGGGCCTTGTTAACTGGCTCGCTGCACACCAAAATCGGTGGCGCGGGCACGTCCAGGTAATGCTGGGCAATGAAAGCTTCCAGCACCAAGGCTTCAATGGACTTGGGCGCGCGCGCAGCCGGTATGGGCTTGGCTTTGGGCGGCACAACGGGTGCCGCATCGTCGGCGGCTGTTGTTTGGCCGTCGGTCAGCGCGTCATCTCCGGCCTCCAGAGCCTCCAGCGCAGCGACGTCGGCGGCGTATTCCACATGCGTCGGAAAGTAAGGCCGGTCGCCCAAATGCCGCCCGCCGCGCAGCATGGCCAGGTTGACACAGGCCTTGCCGCCTTGCACTTGGACGGCCAAGATGTCCACGTCTTTGTCGCCGCCGGTCTCCATTGCCTGCTGGTGCAGCACTTTGGACAGCGCTGAGATCCGGTTACGCAACTCAGCGGCTTGCTCAAACTCCAGTGCCTCGGCATGCTGCAGCATTTTTTGCTCCAGCCCACTGAGAATTTTCTGGGTTTCCCCTTGCAAAAATCGCTCGGCATTGAGCGTGTCAAGCGCGTACTGCTCGGCCGTGACATGCCCTACGCAAGGCGCTGAGCAGCGCTTGATTTGATACAGCAGGCAAGGCCGCGTTCGGTTGCTGAAAACCGTGTCTTCACAGGTCCGCAGCTTAAAGACCTTTTGCAGCAGCAAGATGCTTTCTTTGACCGCCCACGCGCTGGGGTAAGGGCCAAAGTAGCGGTGCTTTTTTTCGACTGCGCCGCGGTAGTACGCAATACGCGGAAAAGCCAGCGCCGACGGCGGCTCGCCGGCCTCATTGCCCGCCGCCTTGATGATGCCGCGCACTAGGCTTTGCGCGCCGGTCAACTTCAGGTAGGGGTAGCTTTTGTCGTCCCGAAACAGGATGTTGAACTTCGGGTTCAGCGTTTTGATGAGGTTGTTTTCCAGCAACAAGGCCTCGGCTTCTGAGCGCACAACCGTGGTTTGCATGCGCACAATTTTGCTCACCATGTGGCCAATGCGGCTGCCCCCATGGTTTTTCTGAAAATAGTTGGCAACGCGCTTTTTCAGGTTGCGCGCCTTGCCCACGTACAGCACGCCGCCTTCCGCGTCAAAGTAGCGGTACACGCCAGGCAAGGCCGGCAGTGCGGCGACTTCTTCCAACAGTCGATCAGGAAAAACCATCTAAAGCTGCCTTGGTTAAATTCAAAAATACAAACGCGCTGTGGCGCTTTGCAGGCCGGCGAAAACCGCCGGTGGTGTGCCGCACTAACCGTGGCACAGTGCAGGTGCTGGCGGTGTGTCAGCGTGCTGGTGGTTGCCCGTGTTGGCGAGGCCAGGTTTACTTGACTCACCCCGGCTGCCTTGGCGGCCTTGATCGCTCCGACCACTAGGCTTGCATTTGAAATTTTAGACTTGCCCACCCGTGCGAACAACATTGTCACAAGGAAGCCCAATGAAAAACAGTTTGATCCATTTACTGGCCACTTCAGCCGTCGCCTGCGCCGCGCTGTCGGCTACCGTGCGCGCGCAGACGGCCGCGCCGCCCGCTGGCCCACTGCCGGCTGACAGCCCAATAACGCTGGTAGTGCATGGCGGCTCGGGCACCATCACCCGCAGCACCATCACCGCCGAAGTTGAGGCGCAGTACCGAGCCGCGCTTGAACGGGGGCTTCATGCGGGGCACAGCGTGCTCGCAGCGGGCGGCAGCAGCGTTGACGCTGTGGTGGCCACCATCAAAGTGTTTGAGGACGACCCGCTGTTTAATGCCGGCAAAGGCGCGGTGTTCACCAACGACGGGAAAAACGAGTTAGATGCCGCCATCATGGACGGAAAAACCGGCCTAGCGGGTGCGGTAGCGGGGGTAACTACTGTCAAAAATCCCATCACCGCTGCACGCGCCGTGATGGATAAAACTCGGCATGTTTTACTGGTCAGCGCTGGTGCCGACAAGTTTGCTGCTGCCCAAAAACTGGACATGGTAGAGCCGGCTTACTTCTACACGCCGCACCGCTGGGAGCAACTGCAAAAAGCCAAAGCGCGCGCGGCAATTGAGCTCGACCATGACGGAAAAGCCAAAACTTCAGCCGCGCCAGCGGCACCGAGCAGGTCTCAGGTTGTTGCCGCGAACCCATTTGAGAGCTGGATGATCGACAACAAATTTGGCACGGTGGGCGCTGTTGCATTGGACGCCCAAGGCAACCTTGCCGCGGGTACCTCCACCGGCGGGCTGACCAACAAACTGTATGGCCGGGTCGGCGACTCCCCAATCATCGGCGCTGGCACCTATGCCGACAACGCCACCGTAGCCGTATCCGGCACTGGAACGGGCGAGTTTTTCATGCGCGGCGTGCTGGCATATGACATCGCAGCGCGCATGAAGTACGGCAAGGCCAGCGTGTCTGACGCGGTTGACCAAGCCATCAAAGCCGCACTGGACGACAAGGCGGGACGCGGCGGCGTCATTGCGCTGGACAAAGACGGCCAGATCAAGTTTGGCTTTAACACCGAAGGCATGTACCGGGGCTACATCAAAAGCGACGGCAAGCCTGTGGTGCAGGTCTACCGCGAGTGAGCGCTGCCCCGCCCATGGGGCTGCAGTGGGACATTTTTTGCAACGTCATCGACAACCACGGCGACCTTGGGGTTTGCTGGCGCTTGGCCAGCGACCTGGTAGCGCGTGGGCAGCGGGTTCGGCTGTGGGTCAACCACGCGGCAGCGCTGGCTTGGATGGCACCCCAGGCCGTACAAACGCGCAACCTGAAGGTCTTGGCATGGACGCGGCCCCTGTCCGCCGCCGACTTAGCCCTAGCGCAGGCTGATCCGGCGCAGGTGGTGGTCGAGGCGTTCGGCTGTGAAATTGCACCCGAATTCATAGCAGCATATGCAACAAATACGACGGCAAGCGGCCTAAATGACCAAATAGCCGCTCCTTTCCCGGTCTGGCTCAACTTGGAATACCTCAGTGCCGAGGCCTATGTTGAACGGTGCCACGCCCTGCCCTCGCTGCAACGCAGCGGCCCAGCGGCTGGGCTCACCAAGTGGTTTTTCTACCCTGGCTTTACCCACGCTACCGGCGGCTTGTTGCGCGAAGCTGACCTGGCCCAGCGGCAAGCCCGGTTTGACGCGCCCGCCTGGCTGGCCCAGCGCGGGCTGCCTACCGAGGGCGAGCAACGCATTTCACTGTTTTGCTACGAGCCGCTGGCCCTGCCCGGCTTGCTGGCCCAACTCAAACAACACGGCCTGAACGGCAAGCCGACCCGCTTGTTGGTGACCAGCGGGCGCGCTGAAAAAGCGGTTCAGCAAGCGTTAAAAAAACATTTTTATAATAAAAACGGCACCTTGCCCTCAGATTTATTGCCTGGACTGCTATCTATTTCATACCTGCCGAGCCTGAGCCAAGCCGACTATGACCACCTGTTGTGGGCTTGCGAGTTGAATTTTGTGCGCGGTGAGGACTCACTGGTTCGTGCGCTGTGGGCGGGCAAGCCGTGGGTCTGGCAAACATACCCGCAAGGCGACGGGGCGCATCACGCCAAACTGCAGGCCTTGCTCACGCGGCTGGGCGCACCGGCGTCACTGCAAGCTTTTCACATCGCTTGGAACCAAGGGCACACCGCAGCGCCGCCGCCGCTGCCAACACCTGAGCTGGCGGCTTGGCAGTGTTTTGCCACCAGTAGCCGGCGCGCCCTGCTGGCGCAAACCGACCTCACGAGCGAGCTGCTGCGCTTTGTGCGAGCCAAACAAAGCTAAAATCCAAGGCTTTGCAGACACAAGCTCCTTTGACCGTGTGAGCTGTTTGCCGTTTTCGCCGCACCCACTGCCCGCCGCCGTGTCCCTTGGCGGGTGGCAGCCCAGCGGTCTAACTTCCCTGAAATTACCCATTCGTTATGAAAATCGCACAAGAAATTCGCGCCGGCAACGTCATCATGCACGGCAAAGACCCGATGGTCGTGCTGAAAACGGAGTACAGCCGGGGCGGCCGCAACTCGGCCACGGTGCGCATGAAGCTCAAAAGCCTGATAGGCAGCTTTGGCACTGAAAACGTATTTAAGGCCGACGACAAAATCGACCAAGTCATTTTGGACAAAAAAGACTGCACCTACTCCTACTTTGCGGACCCGATGTACATCTGCATGGACGCCGAGTACAACCAGTATGAAGTCGAAGCCGAGAACATGGGCGACTCGCTGAGCTACCTGCAAGACGGCATGGAACTCGAAGTGGTGTTTTATGACGGCAAGGCGATTTCGGTTGAGCTGCCCACCAGCGTGAACCGTGAGATCACCTGGACCGAGCCAGCGGTCAAAGGCGACACCTCAGGCAAGGTGCTCAAGCCCGCCAAAATTTCGACTGGCTTTGAGCTTGGTGTGCCGATTTTTGTAGCGCAAGGCGATGTGGTGGAAATTGACACCCGCACCGGCGAATACCGAAAGCGAGTGTAATTGCGCGTCCCACCACACTAAAGGGCTCCTCACGGAGCCTTTTTTGTGAGCGCAGTGGCCACACTTGCTTTTCACCTTGACTCAAAAAAAGTACACCCCTCCAATGGACCAAATTGAAAACCTTTGCGGCACCAAACTGGCCGATGCCTGGGCGGAGCTGCAGGCCCACGCCCAACAGGGCAACCCACTTACGGCCGATGCCTACCGCTTGGCCTTTGCCGACCCGGAGTTTTTACTGCGCCGCGAAGCGCGAGGCATCCGCATGCAGCTGGAAATGCTCAAGCCTGAGCTCAGCCAGCACGAGCAAGGCATTGAAAACACCATCGTCGTGTTCGGCAGTGCCCGCTTCCCGGACCCAGAACACGCGCAGGCCGCGCTGCTGGCCGCTGAGCACACGCTCGCTCAATTAGCCCATCAGAGCGACGGCAGCGACAGCGCCGCAGCCGATAACGCCCTGGCTGTGGCACAACGCCAGGTGCGCAATGCCCACTACTACGGCAAAGCCCGGCAGTTTGCCCAGCTGGTGGCCGGCTACAGCAATCCGCGCCCACTGCCTGAGCAGCTTTTTATCTGCACCGGTGGTGGCCCCGGCATCATGGAGGCGGCCAACCGGGGCGCGCATGACCTGGGCGCACCCACCGTTGGGTTAAACATTGCGCTGCCGTTCGAGCAGTCGGGCAACCCGTACGTGTCGCCGTCGCTGAACTTCAAGTTTCACTACTTCGCGCTGCGCAAGATGCATTTCATGATGCGTGCCAAAGCGCTGGTAGCGTTTCCGGGTGGCTTTGGCACGCTCGACGAGCTGTTTGAAGTTATCACGCTGGTGCAAACCGGCAAGGCCAAAGCGGTGCCGATTATTTTGTACGGCTCAAGCTACTGGCAGCGGCTGTTCAACTTTGAGGTGCTGGTGGAAGAAGGCGCGATCTCGCGCAGTGACTTGGCACTGATTGAGTATGTCGACGACCCGCAAGCGGCCTGGGACGCGATCAAGCGGTTCTACAAACTGTAGTGGGTGCAGCTGGGCCCGCCACTGCAGCGCTTTTGCAGCCAACGCGGCGGGCTAGCTGACGTCACCAAATGTGCGCGGCCGCGTCAGTCCAAGTCCTTGTCCAATGACTCCAGTGGGATGAGCTGCGCCGCCGCCGGCTCGGGCAAGGCCTCGACCTGACGCAGCGCTTTGCCCATGACCCGGCTGCGCTGCTCGGCACTGTTGAGCGTGTTGAGCACGGTTTCGGTTTGGGTTTTGACCTTGGCCAGCACATCGCCAAACTTGCCAAACTCGGTTTTTACTGCACCCAGCACCTGCCACACCTCGCTGGAGCGCTTTTCAAGCGCCAGCGTTCTGAAACCCATTTGTAGCGAGTTCAGCATTGCCAGCAAGGTGGTCGGCCCGGCCAGGGTAATGCGGTAGTCGCGCTGCAGCGCCTGCATTAACCCGGGGCGACGCAGCACCTCGGCAAAAAGGCCTTCGGTCGGCAAAAACAAAATCGCAAAGTCGGTGGTGTAAGGCGGCGCAATGTACTTGTCGGCCATCGACTTGGCCTCTAGCCGGATACGCAGCTCCAGCGCCTTGCCGGCGACTTCGGCGCCCACTGCATCGGCACGCTGCTGCGCGTCGAGCAGACGCTCGTAGTCTTCATTCGGAAATTTTGCGTCAATCGGCAGCCACAACGGCTCCCCAGTGTCGAGGCGACCCGGCAGTTTGACGGCAAAGTCCACCACCGCCTTGCTGCCCGGGCGGGTAACGAGCTGAGCGGCGTACTGGTCTACGGTGAATACCTGCTCGAGTAGCGCCGACAGCTGGGCCTCGCCAAAGATGCCGCGTGTTTTTACATTGGTCAGCAGGTGCTTGAGGTCCCCCACACCTTGCGCCAGCGTTTGCATTTCACCCAGACCTTTGTGGACCTGCTCAAGCCGGTCTGCGACTTGTTTGAAGCTTTGGCCCAACCGGGTTTCCAGTGTGGTTTGCAGCTTTTCGTCGACGGTTTTTCGCATCTCGTCGAGCTTGGCAGCATTGCTCGACTGCAGCTGGGCGAGTTGCTTTTCAAGCGTTTCACGCACCTCACCCATACGTCGGGCGTTCGACTCGCCCACCGACTGCAGCTGAGTAAGTAGCGTGTCCGAGAGCGTTTTTTGCAGTAACGTCAGCTGCTGCGTCACCTGCTGGCCGAAGGCGTCGATCTGCGTGTTTTGGGTACGCACAGCCTCGGCGCTTTGTTGCACCAGGCTGCGCTGAAAAGTAGCAAAGCTGCCGCTCAGCTCCTGGCGGCTGGCGCGGGCGTTGTCACTGATTTCCCGGCGCAGCTCGCGCTCGATCTTGTCCATACCCTGCGCCAGGGCGTGTGTCACGCCGGCCAGCAAATCGGCTTGCGCCGCAGCGTCGTCAGGCACTTGGCGCCGCAGCAGCGAGCCCACCAGCAGCAAATTGACCAGCCCGAGGGCCACCAAAAACAGCACTGTCCACACCAGGGCGCCGTCGCTCATAACGCACACTCCACTGGGGTCAGCGGCGGCTGACCAGCAAAAAAGGCAATCAGGTTGTCAGCTGCAAGACTGGCCATGGCCAGCCGCGTAGACACACTGGCGCTGGCCATGTGCGGCGTGAGCACCACATTGGACTGCGCCAGCAGTTGAGGATGCACGGCCGGCTCGCCCTCAAATACATCCAGCCCGGCGGCGGCAAGGCGGCCAGACTCAAGCGCAGCGGCCAGCGCCGCATCATCAACAATTCCGCCACGCGCAATGTTTACCAGCGTAGCCGTGGGCTTCATTTGGGCCAGCTCAGCCGCGCCAATGGCGTGATGTGAGGCCGGCGAATACGGCAACACCAGCACCAAGTGGTCAGCGGTGGCCAGTAACTGTTGCTTACTCACATAGCGGGCGCAGCAGTCGGCCTCCCGCTCAGCGCTTAAAGGGGAGCGGTTGTGATAAACAACCTTCATGCCAAAGCCGTGTGCGCCGCGCTTGGCAATACCCTGGCCAATGCGGCCCATGCCCAAAATGCCCAGCGTGCTGCCGTGAATGTCAGCGCCGGCCAGCAGGTCGAAGCGCCACTGCGTCCAGTGGCCGCCTCGCAGGTAAGCCTCGCCTTGTGTGATGCGGCGGGCCGTGGCCATCAGCAGCGCAAAACCAAAGTCCGCCGTGGTTTCGGTCAACACGTCAGGGGTGTTGGTGCCCACCACGCCAGCAGCGGCCATCGCCGGTAAGTCAAAGTTGTTGTAGCCGACGGCCATATTGGCGCAGATTTTTAACTCGGGGCACTGCGCTAGCAGCGCCGCGTCAACGCGGTCAGCGCCGGTGGTCAACACGCCTTGTTTGCCCTGCAGGCGCTGGGCAAGTAAGGCCGCACTGCAGGCGTCATCGCTTTGGTTGGACTCCACGTCAAAGTGCGCGGCCAGGCGCGCCAGCACCTCGGGGAATATTGGGCGGACGATCAAAATCTTGTTTTGGTGCATTTTTAGGTCAAAGTGGGCTAAGGCCCCGGTATTCAAATCATCTAAAGCTATTATTTTAATAGCATTGAGAAGCTGGTGCAAGGCCAAACACCCAACGCAAATAGGCTAAGCACTTTTTGTCGTCATGCATGTTTTTTTTGATGGCGTGTTGGGCGGCTTGGCCACTGGCTAGCCGTTGCAGCGGCTCATTTTGGGGACTATTTTGCAGCGGCTCACAACCCAAGTCGTTGCGCAGGCGGGCACGCACGTCAACCGCCAACTGGCAGCGGCCATGAAACTGTGGGGGTGTGGTGCAATGGTGCGCAGCGCTGCCGAGCCGTCGCTGAACACCGGCGTTTTGGTTTTGGGGTCAAGCTCGGGGTCAAGCCGGTGTTTGGAGTGCTGCGCCAACAGGCGCTCGCTCCATTGGAGCGGCTCACCGCTGTCGCGGCGAGCACCGTCAAACAGCCTGCAAAAATACCGGTCAAAGTCACGCCAAAACGCGCCTGTGAGGCGCACCTTAGACAGCGCAATGCCCACATCACCCCGGTATTGCTTGGCCCACAACTCAAAGCCGAACCCTTGGCTCGCACGCAGCCAGCGGCCCAGCGTTTGGCAGGCCCGTAGGCGCTCATGGGCCATGGGTGCCAAGCGGCCTTAGCCCGAGCGCTGCGGCAAACAGCAGGTTGCTGATGCCGGCAAACTGGCCTGCTGCGCCAACACCGAGCCGGGCAGTGCTTGTTCATGCCCAGCCTTGTCA
>JAYULP010000422.1:0-7958 GCA_043763445.1 Polaromonas sp. | reverse complement strand
CATTGCGTTGCAGCGCGCCAGCCCGGATGAACAAGCGCTTGTGCGCAGAGCCATTGAATCAGGTGATGTTGCTGAAATGCCACAAATTTTGGCCATTGTGCAAAAAACGGGCGCCATTGCTGCGACCCGAGAAGCCGCGGCCGCAGAGGCCAGGCGGGCTCTTGACGCAGTGCGCAAGCTGCCTGAAAACGCGCACCGTCAGGCGCTTGAACAGCTGGCTTCTGACTTGCTTGTCAGGCGGGCTTGACGCGTTTTTCTGGTTTGACCGCTGGTCTGACACGCTGATGAGGCGCTCGAAAAAACGGTGGTCGTGAGCCGATCGCGGCGTGGGCAGCTAGCGGCTGCATGTCGGTCTGCGGTCGCAACGGCCTTGGCAAAAAAAGCTTTTCAGTGGATTAGTTGCTCAATGAGGCCAAATGTCGAAAATGCTGATGAGATAAACGGCAGAACGCGGTACGCTTGCCGCGTGGCGAGTTGATCGCCATAAATGCTCGGCCAGCGGCTTAGCGGGCACTCCGTAGAACATCAAGCTTTAATCAAAAACATATGGCGACCATAGAAACCGCGCAGAAACCACAGGTTGCACTGGCTTTGCCTGGGCTGGGCAGGGCGTTGGTTTTGGCTGGAAAGTTAGGCCAAAAAGCAGCGGAAGATATTTTCAAAAAAGCCCAGCTCGGCCGTACCAGTTTCATCGCTGAGTTAACAGGCTCGGGCGCGGTCTCGCCCTCAGATTTGGCGCACACCATGTCCTTGGCTTTTGCTGCACCGCTTCTTGACTTGAATGCAGTTGATGTTCAGCGATTACCCAAGGGTCTGCTTGATACAAAAATTTGTCAGACCTACCGAATCGTGGTGTTGAGCAAGAAAAGCAACCGCTTGACCGTTGCAACAGCTGATCCCTCGGATAAAGAGGCGGCGGAAAAAATTACCTTTTCCACCCAAATGGGTGTTGACTGGGTGATTGCAGAGTACGACAAGTTGCTCAAACTGGTGGAGTCCTCGACCGCTACGGCGGCCGAGTCAATGGACAACATCATTGGCTCCGAGTTCGAGTTTGATGAAGCAGGCGCAGACGCTGTAGTAGCTGATGACGGCGAAGCCGCTGCGTCCGAAATCGACGATGCGCCGGTGGTCAAATTCTTACAGAAAATGTTGCTTGATGCTTTCAGTATGCGGGCATCCGACTTGCACTTTGAGCCGTTTGAGCACACCTACCGCGTGCGGTTTCGTATTGATGGCGAGCTGCGTGAAATGGCCTCACCGCCGGTGTCCATCAAGGAAAAGTTGGCCGCGCGTATCAAGGTGATCTCTAAGCTCGACATTTCTGAAAAACGGGTGCCGCAAGATGGAAAAATGAAGCTGAAAATCGGCCCCGACCGGGTTATTGATTTTCGGGTAAGTACCCTGCCCACGATGTACGGCGAAAAAATCGTGATTCGGATTTTGGACCCCAGCACGGCCAAACTGGGTATTGATGCGCTGGGCTACGAGCCCGAAGAAAAGGCCAAATTGCTAGCCGCTATCGGGCGGCCTTACGGCATGGTGTTGGTCACTGGGCCGACGGGGTCTGGAAAAACGGTCTCTCTCTACACCTGCCTGAACATTCTGAACACGCCGGGCGTGAACATTGCGACGGCCGAAGACCCGGCTGAAATTACCTTGCCAGGCGTCAACCAGGTCAGCATGAATGAGCGGGCGGGTATGACGTTCACTGTGGCACTAAAAGCGTTTTTGCGACAAGACCCAGACATTATTATGGTCGGCGAGATTCGCGACTTAGAGACCGCCGACATTGCGATCAAAGCGGCGCAAACGGGGCATATGGTGATGTCGACGCTGCACACCAATGACGCGCCAACGACGCTCACACGTATGCGTAATATGGGTATTGCGCCTTTTAACATCGCCTCCAGCGTGATTTTGATTACCGCACAGCGCTTGGCACGGCGCTTGTGCCCTAATTGCAAAACGCCGGTTGATATTGCGCGTGAAACTTTGCTAGAAGCAGGCTTTAAAGAAGACGATGTCGATGGGTCGTGGACACCGTATGGGCCTGTCGGCTGCAGCATGTGCAACAACGGCTACAAAGGACGCGTTGGCATCTACCAGGTCATGCCAATTTCAGATGAAATCCAGCGTATTGTGCTGCGCGATGGCAATGCGCCAGAAATAGCCGCGCAGGCAGAGTTAGAAGGCGTGCGCAGTTTGCGCCAGTCGGGTTTGCACAAAGTCAAGCTGGGCATGACGTCATTAGAAGAAGTTTTAGGCTGCACCAATGTGTGACCGGGTCTTGATTGGATCGGCATGCGGGTGTGTTGATGTATCAAAGCGCCAGCTCGCTGGCCGCGCGTAAACGGGAAGTACCATGGCTACAGCAGCGTTGAAGGGCGTCAAGGAATTTGTTTTTGAGTGGGAGGGCAAAGACCGTGGCGGTAAACAAATCACGGGCGAAACCCGTGCCTCGGGTGAAAACCAGGTCAAAGCGGCGCTTCGACGCCAGGGTGTGCTGGCAACCAAAATCAAAAAGCGCCGGATGCGCGCAGGCAAGTCAATCAAGCCGCGAGACATCGCCATTTTCACGCGGCAACTCGCAACGATGATGAAAGCCGGCGTTCCCTTGCTGCAATCGTTTGACATCGTTGGCCGAGGCAACCCCAACGCCAGCGTGACCAAGTTGCTCAACGATGTTCGCACGGACGTAGAAACCGGAACCTCGCTGAGCGCTGCTTTCCGAAAATATCCGCTTTACTTCAACGCGCTTTATTGCAACCTTGTGGAAGCTGGCGAAGCCGCCGGTATCTTGGAGGCATTGCTGGACCGTTTGGCGGTTTACATGGAAAAAACCGAGGCCATCAAGTCAAAAATCAAGTCAGCGCTGATGTACCCCATCTCTGTGGTGGTAGTCGCGTTTGTGGTGGTGGCTGTGATCATGATTTTTGTGATCCCGGCTTTTAAAAGTGTGTTTTCATCTTTTGGTGCGGATTTGCCTGCGCCGACGCTTTTCGTAATGGCGATCAGCGAGTTTTTTGTGTCGTACTGGTGGTTGATTTTTGGCGGTATCGGCGGCGGACTGTACTTTTTCATGCAGGCTTGGCAAAGAAATGAGAAATTGCAGCGGGTGATGGACCGCGTGCTGTTGAAAGCCCCGGTGTTTGGCTCTTTGATTGAAAAGTCCTGCATTGCCCGCTGGACACGTACGCTAGCCACCATGTTTGCTGCCGGTGTACCGCTGGTCGAAGCGTTGGACTCGGTTGGAGGCGCGGCAGGAAACTCGCTGTTTGCCGACGCCACTGAGAAAATCCAGCAGGAAGTCTCAGCCGGCACCAGCTTGACAGCTGCAATGAGCAATGCCAACATATTTCCGTCAATGGTGTTGCAAATGTGCGCCATTGGAGAAGAGTCAGGCTCAGTTGACCATATGCTGGGTAAGGCGGCAGATTTCTATGAGGCAGAGGTCGACGAAATGGTGGCGGGCCTTTCAAGCCTGATGGAGCCCATCATCATCGTGTTCCTGGGCACACTCATTGGCGGCATTGTGGTGTCGATGTACCTGCCGATTTTCAAGTTAGGCCAAGTCGTTTGATGGAGTTCGGCTCAGCGCAGGACATAGTTTTGGCGGTCTTTGCCGGCTTGATTGGTTTGTTGTTTGGCAGCTTTTTGAATGTCGTGATTTACCGCTTGCCAAAAATGATGGAGCGGCAATGGGCGTGCGAATGTGCCGGGCAGCTCGCCGGTGGTGGTCAAAAACCTCAGCACGGTGAGCCGCCCTTTAATCTGGCGGTGCCCCGGTCACGGTGCTCGGCGTGTGGCCATGCCATCACTTGGTATGAGAATATCCCGGCTCTGAGCTACCTCTTCCTGCGTGGCAAGTGCGCTGCTTGCGCCGCGCCCATCAGTGCCCGGTATCCGTTGGTGGAGCTGGCAGTCGGTGCATTGTTTTACGGCTGCGTTTGGCGCTGGGGTCTGTCACTCACTGCTTTTGCTTGGTGCGGATTTTCTGCTGCGCTGCTGGCGCTGGCTTTGATTGATTGGGACACCACTTTGCTGCCTGACGACATTACCTTGCCTTTGCTATGGGCTGGCTTGGTTGCTGCGGCGCTGCAACTCAATACAGCGGTGTCCTTGACGTCGGCCCTTTGGGGTTGTGTAGCGGGGTATTTGTCGCTGTGGCTGGTGTACTGGGCTTTTAAGTGGGTCACTGGCAAAGAAGGCATGGGTTATGGCGACTTCAAACTGTTTGCAGCGCTGGGGGCTTGGTTCGGCTGGCAGGCCCTGATACCGATTATTTTGATGGCTTCAATTATTGGTGCCATCGTTGGCATTGCGATGAAGTTCACAAGCGGCTTGCGCGAAGGCGGCTACATTCCTTTTGGGCCGTTCTTGGCCGGTGCTGGTTTTACTGCCATGGTGATGGGGCCGACCGCATTGCTGGGCGTTGTGGGACTGTAGCCTTAGCGTGTTGTGGCAAGCACTGGCACGATGAGCATCGCCGTTGTGCATCGACTTGGGTTGACCGGCGGCATTGGCAGCGGAAAAAGTACGGTAGCCGAGTTGCTGCGCCGGCATGGCGCGGCTGTGGTGGACGCAGATGCCGTATCGCGCGAGCTAACAGCGCCCGGCGGCTTGGCTATAGCCGCCATTTCAAAGCGACTTGGCAAGAGCGCTATCAGCGCGGATGGCTCGATGAGCCGAGATGTTGTGCGCGCATTGGTGTTGCAAAACGCGGCGGTCAAACAACAATTGGAGTCCATCATTCACCCCTTGGTTGCAAGCGAGCTCACCCGGCTCGCGGCACTGGCGCTCCAAGCACACCATCGGGTCTTGGTTTTTGATATTCCTTTGCTGGTGGAGTCTGGGCGTTGGCGCTCCCAGCTGGACGCCGTGCTAGTGGTGGACTGCCAAGTTGGCACGCAGGTCAAGCGGGTGATGGCGCGTGAGGCTTTGCGCGGCGGCTGGACGGTGCCAGCGGTAGAGCGAATCATTGCTTTGCAGGCCAGCCGTGCGCAACGGCTTGCGGCGGCCGATGTTTGTCTCTATAACGACGGCGTCTGCCTTGCTGGCTTGGCTGCGTTGGTCAACGAGCTGGCATGTGGCTTCGGGCTATGATCCGGCGATGACCAAATCCGCGAGTTCAGTGAAGACACGCCAGTGATTCTCTACGAGTACCCCTTCAACGAGCGCGTTCGTACCTATCTGCGGCTGGAGCATTTGTTTCGTCGCTTGGAGGAGCTGGCGGAGCGTCAAACGCCCACCGACCACCATTTCGCCATCGCTACGATTTTTGAAATCATGGATGTTGGCGCGCGGGCAGACCTGAAAACTGACATCCTCAAAGACCTGGAAAAGCAAAAGTATGTCTTGACCGCTTTCCGCGGAAACCCCGCCGTGTCGGACGCTGCGCTGGACGAGGTGATGGGGCAGCTGGAGTTGTGCTTTGGTGCGCTTAACCAGCTGCCCGGCAAAGCGGGGCAGTCACTGACCGACAACGAGTGGCTGATGAGCATTCGCAGCCGAGTCGGTATTCCGGGCGGCACCTGTGAATTCGATTTGCCGGCCTACTTTGCGTGGCAACATTTGCATGCGACGACGCGCCAGCAAGATTTGCAACGCTGGATTGAGCCTCTGGTGCCTTTGGCGGGGTCAGTACGGGTGCTGTTGTCCTTGCTCAGGGACTCGGGTGTGGCGCAAAAAGTGGTAGCTCCTGCTGGCCATTACCAACAAGCCTTGCCGCCAGGGCGAACCTTCCAGTTACTGCGTATGCGCATTGCGCCTTCGCCGGGCGTGAGTCCCGAAATCAGCGGCAACCGTTTGATGGTGTCGGTCCGGCTGATGCGCCAAGGGCGTGACGACCGGCTCCAGGCAAGTGCAGATGACGCGACGTTTGAGCTAACGCTTTGCTCATGACGGGGAGGGTCATGCAATTTGATACCGTTAAAACAGTGGTGTGCCCCGCTTGCGGCGGCCTGAGTGTCTACGCACCGACCAATTCGTTTCGGCCGTTTTGCAGCGCACGTTGCAAAAATATTGATTTTGGCGCGTGGGCCAGTGAAGACTTTCGGCTACCGGCGGATGCTCCGCCGGACGATGGGAATTTTGGCGACCCCAAACTGCAGTAGCAGCGCAGCAGGCGTCAGGTGGGGTTAGTCGCGTCGTCGCCGAGTCGGCCCATGTCGGTGTTTATTACAGGAGCCAGAGTGACGTCTACAACTTTTCGGGTTTGCACGCTGTCAATGACAGCGGCTGCTGTTGCACTTTGTTTGTCAGCAGCTGCTTTTGCAGTGACTGCGGCTGACGATGGTGCGCCGGCAAAGGTCAAAAAATACAAAATTGCTAAGAACCAAAAAACGGCTGACACCCAAGGTTTGTACGGCTCGTCCGAGACACAAAAAATGCGCGACCAGCGGCTGGCACGCGAATGCAAAGGCGCGGCCAATGGGGGCGCCTGCCAAGGCTACACGCGTTAATTGCTGTAAGCATCGCCAGCGTCGGGGCAGCGGCAGTCGCACCACTCGCGTTGAGCGCTGCAGCGCGGCCTAGCCCGGCGGCATTGCGTACGCCGACCCAACTCAAGGCCGCAATACTTAGCCCGGCGGCGTTCCCAAAAGCTGTTGCAATTCGCCGTTTTCGTACATCTCCATCATGATGTCGGAGCCGCCAACAAATTCACCTTTGATGTACAGCTGTGGAATTGTTGGCCAGTTGCTGTATTGCTTGATGCCGTGGCGAATCTCGCCGTCTTCCAGTACGTTGACAGTGGCCGGTTTGTTGACGCCGCAGGCGCGCAGCACCTGAATGGCTTTTCCCGAAAAGCCGCACTGTGGAAACTGCGCTGTGCCTTTCATGAACAACACAACCTCGCTGGCTTTCACAATTTGGTCAATGCGTTGCTGGGTGTCTTGGGTAGTACTCATGAGGTGTCCTTGAAAGTCCAAAGGGAAGTAGGCTGGCCCGCGGCTGGTGCCAGCATGACGCGGCGGTGTGCAGCAAGTAGCTCAGAAAGTAAATGATGGTGTGTGCCGTTAATTCAACTTAAATTCACCGCGGGCATCAATTATCTCGCGGTTAGCTTTGCGGTGCATTTGGCCAGCGCCCGCCGGTGCAGCGCGGGATGCCCGCCAGATCTCGGCGGCTGGTGACCTCGGTAAAGCCAGCTTGCGCTAGCAGCTCGCTAACGTCGCCGGCTTGGTTGTAGCCGTGCTCCAGCAGCAGCCAGCCGCCCGGCGTTATACGGGCAGGGGCCTGGGCGGTGATGCGGCGCAGGTCGTCCAGGCCATCGACGCCGGCTGTCAACGCGCTCAGCGGTTCATGCGCCAAGGCACCAAGATGCGGGTCTGCTTCGGCAACATAAGGCGGATTGCTCGCGATCAGGTGGAACTGGCCAGTGACCTGGGCCAGCCAGTTGCTGCGCACAAACACAACGGCAAGCCCAAGCCGATGCGCATTGCCACTGGCGACGCTCAAGGCCGGTGCGCTGGCGTCCACCGCCTGCACCCGCGCTAACGGATGGCTATGGCTCAGCCCAGCGGCCAGCGCTAGCGCAATCGCACCGCTGCCAGTGCCCAAGTCCAGCACCGCCAGCGGCGTGGCGGCGCAGTAGGTCGCAGCCGCATCAAGCGCCCAGCTGACCAGGGTCTCGGTATCGGGTCGGGGCACCAGCACACGCGCATCCACGCTCAGGTCTAAACCAAAAAAAGCCTTATGTCCGACCAAATAAGCCAGCGGCTCGCCTTGTGCGCGGCGCGCTGACAGCGCCCGGTACTGCTCGGCTTGGGCGCTTGTCAAGCGCAGCTCATCGTGGGCGATCAGCCAGGCCCGGTCGCTGTCGGGGCGCTGCAACACATGCAGCAGCAGCAGCTGCGCGTCCAGGCGTGCCAGGCCTTGCTCAAGCGCCCGTTGTTGCGCGCTGCGAAGCGATGGCTGGCAAGGTGGCGAAAAAACGTCGGCCATAAAGTTCACCG